>JANZZA010000658.1 GCA_026419655.1 Armatimonadota bacterium
CATGCTACCTGCTCTGTGGGGCGTGTTTTTTTGGGTGGGCCGGATTACTTGGGCGCTCGATAGCGGAGTATTCAGTTTACTCAGGATTTTGTTTCAGTAGGAAAGGGTAATGCCTAGATAATCACCTCGGTGATGTCTCCCAAGCGCCTTGTTAACTCAAACACGGCCACAAAAGTGGATAAACTTGTGTGTCTCACGTGACGCCCCGGGCCTCATCTCCCGGGCGCTGCGGAAACCTTTGCATCAGAATGCTTAGGAGACTGTTGCGTAACCCTGATTTATGAGTAACGGGAGGGATGGGGCGGCCGAGAAAGGCGTCCCAGAGGCTGTCAGGTGAGACTAGCGGCGGGCTGGGTTAGGGGGTTGGAGGGTTTTCTTGCTGGCGTTTTTATGCACCTCCTGCAAGGTTGGCCTTCTGTTGCAAAACTCACCAATTTCAGCCTTCCACACCTGCCCTACGCAGCCGCGCCAATCCACTCAAGGCGGCGACCAAATCTCAGTCTCCCCAACAGCCCTTTGTCTGCCAGTATCTTCACCAGCCGCTTTACGTTCACCACCAGCGCCACCATCAGCGCCTGGAAAGTAACTTTGCGCAAGCCCCGATACCTGGCCCGCCCCAGCCCGTGCCAGCGCTTCTGCTCGGCAAACTTGCCCTCTATCCGCCAGCGCTGGCGCGTAAGCTCCTCCTCCACCCGCCCGCGCGCCCATTCAGCCCGCTGCCTCCCCCACCTGTAGCAAACACCGTCTCTTATCCCCAGCTCGGCAAGCAAAGCGTGATTGGCACCGCTGTCATAGCTCCCCTTCGCTGCCGCCGCCAGCGCCCTCCCGTCAAGAAGCTTACCAACCAGCGGTCTGTCAAGGACTTTTCCGGCCCTGACTGACAAGGGCGTCGTAGGCCGTTCCAGACAGGGGCCATGTCTCCCGGCCTTGGGGAGGCGCCAGGTCCTCCGCCCAGCTCCGCCCCAGCAGTGTCGCGTACTGCCTGGCGTCGAAGCCGTTGTTGGGAAACGTGTGAGTACTGAGAGAGGCACGTGGGCCGGCCTTGCCGGCGGGGTCAGTGCAATCTTCGCTGGGCAGGTTTAGGCAAACCGCAGGCGGGAATTTACGCTGTGCCCGGTTTTCACTAGTCGCAAACCTAGCAACCATCGCTTCGAGGCAAGGACAGGTCGTGCAAGGCGGCGTGGCCAATGGTTGAGCTGCGCTAAAGACTGACGGTGTCTGAAGGTGCACCTGAGACAACGACCACCGAGATGCCGTTTCCCACTTGGCCTTCGCGGGCCCAGAGGAGTGGCGGGGTGCGCTGAACCTCCTCCCGCCTCCGCTCGTCCCTCCCCTGCCAGGCGCCTATGCTTTTATGCACGTGCCGCTATATCGGCCTTCCCTGGAGGAGCTGCACCGCTGGGCGCAGAAGCCGCGCGTCCTCCATCTGCTCCACCAGCCCACGCAAGATTGCCTCCACCCGCTCCACCCCAAGCCGCTCGCGAAACCGGTGTAGGGTGGTGTGGTCGGGCCCCTCGTCCTCGGCGTGCAGGCCTACAAGCCATCTCGCCACCAGGCTATCGCCCACGTACGCCTAGCACTGTCGGTCCGACCAGCGGGCCAAATAAGCCAATAAACAGCATCCGAAACAGTTCCTCCGGGTCATACCCAGGCCGGCCTGTTTCCCCGTACGTCTCTGCTACCAGCTCACCCACCACACTGAAATCCACAGCCTGGTCAATCAAGCGAAAAGGGTGGTCACGGGGAATGCGATGGAAAGCAGTATGACCAAAAGTCAATCGCTTGTCTCGCTTGCCTTCCAGAGTTCCTCTCTCCCTCCGGAATAGCTACTGCTTGTCCTCTGACCGGGTCTAGTACGCTGAGTCTTTCAAGGGAATCCGAGAAAACCCTTTTCCCTAGCCTGGCTTTTGCTTCTCACCCCCGCGTGGGATAATCCTGCAGAGTTGTGCAACGCTTTCCTTAGAAAACCGAATGCTCCCTCAGAGGATACGCATATTGACTCGCTGGAGAGATGTTGGTATAATTCGTAACTAAGATGGGTGAGGGGCGAGAGGCCTCAATACCCAAAAGGCGGTGTCGGGGCGGGACGGGTGAAGTGGAAAGGCCGCCAAAATCACTCAGGGAGGGTCGCATCAATGAGGGTGCTGCTAGCAGTTAGCACAGTCGTTTTTCTCACCAGCCTTGCGTCGGCCGCAGGCGTCTGCACAAGGACTGTGGCCCACGACTACTGGGTTGACGCTGACACGGGAGAGCGCCTCGGTGTGGCGAGCCCGACGGAGGATGTCCCGGATGCGGCCATAGCGCAGGTCGTGAGCGCGTCCGGCTGCCCGCGCCGGATGGCGATCGCGCTCCGCGAAGTAGTGACCGAAGTGTGCGATGGCGAGCTTGTCAAGGTGCTTCGGACCTACTTCGTGGGCGTGCCAGTCGCCCAGGATGGCACCGCCGCAGTCAAGGTATCCGCAGGTGGCAAGTTGTACTTCGATTTCCGCAAGGTGCAGCGGTCCCTGAAGTGGGATGCTGCGGCCGGCGAGCGAGTCAAGTGCTGGAAGCTGGGCAGGTAAAACACAGACCTACATAGCGGATTGCACGATGGGGCCCGGCAGGTCGGGCCCCGTTGCTTTTTGGCATGAGGCGTTGCTCCACTCGGCCACCCCGCGAGATACTAGGGCGACTGTTCCGACACGGGCCTCCACTTGGCTACCAATGCCCGAATGCGAGAGGTTTATGCCTGGAAGTAATAGTGCATGGGCGTGACCAGCCCAGGAAATGATGGCTCTGCAACAGTGCTCCAAGAAGAGAAAGCCCTTGGGGCGCGATTCGCGGCGCGAGCGTCGGCGGCCCTGGCTCGACAGGAAAATCGCCTGGCGGGTTTAACCGCTAGGCTGCCGGAATGCTGTGCGTGGCGCAGTGCGGTACAGGCGTACAGCACCGGTGGTATACTCGGTGTCGAACCCGAGGCGTGTGGCGGCCTCTCGAACAGGAACGTACCACACACCATCTATCCGCCGTGCGCCATCCCCGTAGGTATGTGGAAGGAAACAGGCGGGCAGAAAAAAGCGCCCCTCCAGGAGTCCTGCGGGTACGAGGTGCTTTCCTGGGGAAAGACAGGGTACGTCAACCCATTGAGTTTCTCCGCCATACACCAGTCGCCAAACGCTGTGGACCGAGCTGCTTAGAGCCAAGCCGTCACCATAATATGCGGTCACGAAGACGTTGATCGGATGTGCCAGTGCTGGCAAAGTACACACGGGATCTTTGCCCGGACGGACGATCAGCTCGCGTAGGTGCCAGAGCCTCTGTTCCCAGCCGCTGTTGTGAACGCTCCACGCGAGTTCCAGGCGCTTCGGCGTAACGCGCCCGCGAAGAAAAATCCGAACCTTCAATGCCGAATCGGACTCGGCGATGGCGCAAGCGACCCCCCGCTCAAGGGCTTCCGCGTTGCCACCGAGCTGTAACATAAGCCACCGCCAGATCGCCCTCCGAGCCGCGTCGTCGATTCGGTGGCTCAAATTGGGCCGCAGGAGTAGCCATCGTTTCCCACCCACGGCCTCGAAGGTACTGGTAAGCGCCGGCAACCAGTAGCAGTTATCATTGGTCGTGCCAACCACAAAAAGGGGCTTTTGCAGGTTGCCCACGTAAGACATGGGGTCCAGGTGCTGGCGAAAATAATCAATGTCTTCTTCCTCAAGTCTCGCGAGGAAGTCGAGCCAGACGGACCACTTGTCGATATTCCCAGCGCCAAAGGTGTCAACGACTGCCTTCACCCGGGGGTCTGTGGCCGCAGTGAGCAGGCTGATTACGCCACCCCAGGAAACTCCCACGACTCCGATGCGTTTGGGATCAACTTCCGGCCTCGTGTGCAAGAATGTGATCGCGCGCCGGGTTGCGCGAACAGCGTGGACTAAATAGTTTTCTGCGGGGTTGGCAACGGAAAAAATATTCGTCACCGTCATGTCAGGACCCGTAGACCGCGAGCGCTCGCGTTGAGGCCCCTTGCCGGGCAAGTCTATTGATAGGGTGACGAAACCCCGGCTTGCGCCATCTATCGCGCGTTGAATATCCGCGTAGCCGCCCCCGCCGTGAACGACGACTAAGCCCGGTGCGGGTCGAGACCGCGCGCCGATAGGAACGCCCAAGTACCCGAAAATGTTGACCGGGCCCTTTTTGGACTGGTGACTGTAGAAACGCACGCGGTGCAGCACAAGCTCTCCGCGCGAGGTGAAAACCGTACCGATAGCTCTCACCCGGGGCCGTAATGTGGCCGAATTGCCAACGTCCCACCCTCGCCCCAAAGAAATCAGTAAGGGCTCGTCGGCAAGACAGCCCACCGCGACCAGGCAGGCAAGAAAGCACTGAACGAAGCGTCGTAAGAACACCGGAACATAGCTACGTGTGTGCTGCATTTGCGACCACCACCGTGTTCCAAAGACAGACCATCCCGCTGAGGACGCGGTGTCCGCGCGCTGGCACGCATCCGGATGCAAGACATCACATGCGCTGCGTGCAAACCGACGCCGTCAACATCTGGCCCTCCGCCCAGCACTTTCCAGGCACCTGGCTCGTGGGTGATTGAAGCTGCCCGGAATCAGCACCTGCAGTGTATATCAAGAACAGCTTGTGGTCAATCGCGGACGTCCCGAGGGGAGTATTCAGTTTGCTCGGGATTTCGTTTCAGGTAGGAAAGAATAATGCTCGGGGAATCACCTTAGTGGTCGGGCCAAAGACCCGGTGTTGACTTATACGGGGCCCCAAAAGTATATAAAGTCGTGTGTGCCACCTTTTACCTTGGAGCGCATCCCCGACGCGATGAACGAACTTTTGCAACAGTGTCCTTGGTGACTGTTGCAAAACCTTCTTTTCACGGGTGAGTCGCTCCGACCCAGCATAAGTTGCCGGCATAAATCGGTGCCGTTCACGGACTGAGAGCTACGCCAAGGTGAGTTTTGCAACAGTCTTCTTGGAAAACCGGATACTCCCAGCCGCAAAGCGCCTCGAGGACTCACGGGCTTCGTGGAGGTTCGTCTGCGCGCCCGGTGTCAAGCTGTCAGGCGAGCACACGACCTTTGATCCGGCCCGGGCATATTTCTCAAAGGGTCGCTGCCAGAGGTGCTTGCCAAACCTTCCTGTAGGTGTCGCACTTGCCGCGTGGGGCCGAGGAGTGCAGTGGGACAAGGGGACGCAGCACTTAGGCGAAACGCCCCCTCCCGGGCCAGGCAATGCGTGCTGGCCACGCCGTGAAACGGGCCCCTCCGCATCAGCCAAAGGCTATTCGGAGCTATCTGAGTTCCTTTTCCAGTTCGTCAGCAAACAATCTCAAGTGCCGGGCCAAGCGTTCGCGGCACGGTTCGGCGGCACCAGAGAACCTTAGCAGGTTGTCAGCCATTCGGGCGCCACCCTTGCCAATGCGCTGGATTTCGTCCCCGGTGACGCCAGCGCGGCGGAGAATGGTCTCTTCCAGGTCAGGGAGATCACCCTGCAGTAGTTTTTGTTTTGCGCTGGCGAGTTGGTCCTGCGAAGCCTCCTCGATGACGCTCTGGATGCGAGAAATAAGCGGCTCTGTAAGGTCCGCTTGCTCGGCCGCCTGGCGCGCATAGGCAGCCGCGTCAAGGACGTGCTGTCGCGCCCATTTCTGGTCCCGCGCAGCTTTTGCGCCCAGGTAGCGCACAAAGGCCTGGCACATTGCCTGCGTGTATTCCATCATGTGGATGGCAGCCTCAGCAGCCTCTCTGTCCCTTTCGTCCGTCACCTGTCTCAGCTCCGGGCAGGAGAAGGGTTCGACTTTTACCGCCGCCCGGAAATTCGGGTCTGGGTCGTAAGCCGCCGCATAGAGCGCCGATGAGGTGACGATGAAGGCTGCCTGGGCTATGAAAAATGGGGCGGCTGCCGGCGGATTCCAGACCAGGCAAAAACCACATGCCGTGGACATCCAACCCGCCACACCCGCCGAAATGCTTGAGTACAGCGCGACCTGCTTTGGCACAGATACCTTTATGACCACGTCCAGTTGCGCGGGCAGGGGAAAGACGTTGGAACTCACGCCGTCAGGCACAGTCTCCCAAGTGGCCGACGGAATGAAATAATGCATGGTCTCGCCCCATTGCGTGAACTGAAGATAAGTAACATATTGGTCCACAACCGGGATGTAGGCAGACACCAAAGCCCATAGGAAGTCTCCGAAGGTCTGGGGCGGGATCCAGTCCCACCGGTGCTGAAAGACCATATTCACCCACACTTTTTCATGCGGTTCAAGGGGAATATCCATAGGCCCCCAACTGTCGGCGCCGTCCATGTTAGCATCCCAATAGAACTGGGCGCTGGGGGCTTGCTCGCGCCGCCTAATCCTGTACTCCTTGTCCCGCCAACCAAACCGCACCGTCACTGGCTCGTCGCTGGGATTCTCAAGCTGGACGGCTACGAAGTATGCATTATCCATCAGCGGGGGCCCTTCGTCTGGCGGCCGGTCTCGCTGGATGCCGCTCGGCAGACCGCCGAACCACGCAATATCGGTGATAAAGGTGTCCAAGACCCTGGGATGGCGGCGGTCGCAGATTATCTTGCGCGTCCACCATTGCGCCTCTTGAGTCGTGTTGCCCGCCTTATCCTTGGCCCGCACGTACACTGTGACTTCCTTGCGCTGCTGGTCCAACGTGCCGGTTTGCAGGGAAAAGCTCCACTGGGTCGTGCCCGCGGCCCTTGTCCACTGCGTCTTGTTGGTGCTCCACTCGACCAGGGCTACTCCGCTCTCCGCATCCGTGGCCGTGCCACTAATCTGGACAGTCGGGTTGTCGGTTCGCAGGGGCTGCTGGTTCTGGCCGCCTGTCAACTGGGGCGGAGTGGAGTCCGTAACCGTTGGCGCATTGCGTACCTCTGAGACAGCCAGTTCCGTGGTGCCACTAAGCGCCCGACAAAAGTACCTGTGGGGACCGTAGTCAAGCACCTGGCTGTATTTATAGACCATGCCTTGCCTGGTCGTGTCGCGCGTCATTTCGTGTTCCTGGCCGTCGAGACTGATGACGACCCTCGGGGGGGCCTGATTATCGCTGGCCTCGTAGGTGGCGAAGAAGGTGAAAGTGGCCCCGTGTGGGCCAGGATCAGGGACAACTGTCGTGCTGGTAAACTTTCGTATCACAGGCGAAACGCATATTATTTCGTAAGTGGCCACCAAATGTCCCGCGCTTGCATACGCGGTGTCGCCGTAGCTGGCAAGGTGAAACTTGAGCTTCAGGGTGCCAGGGTTGTCCTGATAGAACACTTTCGTAAAGGTGTACTTGGCAAGCGGCAAACCTTGTTGGCCGCCGCCGTTTGCAAGCTCTGGAATTTCCTGATCCCACATCCAGCCAGCAGGACTTGTGCTCCCGGGCTCATAGGGCAGGACCCTGATTCTGCATGCGCGCAGGGTTTTCCATTGAGACGGGTTACTCACGGTGACCGTGAGAGTAATCTTGTCGCGCAGGTCGGGCTGGCCGCGCTGTGGCTGCATGGCTCGAGGCTGCAGTGGTGTGTGCGAGCACTCAATCCGCAAAACCGTCGGGGCCTCGTCCATAGTGGCGTAGTTCACGGCGACGTCGAAACTCAGGGGCTGGGTCCACATCCAACCCCGTCCCTGGTTACCCATTCTCACGTAGAGCTTGTGGGGGCCGGCCTTTCTTAGCGTCCAGCTCTTCGCGTACTGCACCCACGTGTCATGAGCTATGTCGGTATTCGTAAGGTCTTGCGAGGCCGCAGCCATGTTGTCCTGGCCGGGCTCACACCAAACTACTTTGGCATACGTAGGGTTGGGCGCCCGACCGTCATCCATGATCTTGAACGTGATGCTCAGGGTGTCCCCTACCTTGGGTGCGGCAGGCGTTTGAGAGACCACCTCGAGCTTAAGTGCGAGGACTGCTCCATGCGCGAGGATTGCCAGTAGAGCCGCGGGAAAGATCCAGGCGAGCCTTGCGCAGCAGCGGTGGCCGTGCAACCCTTGTTTGGGAACCATTTGCCCTCTTCCTCTTTTTGAGAGGCTCTGGTAAGGCGGCGCCGGGCCCCCCGCGACGGCAAACCTTTGCATTGTGGGGGCGTCATGAGAGTCTCCCCCGGCACTGCCCGTAATGTTTACATCATTGGCCACTCTTATGGCACAAGCCTGAATGGCAGGCTGGCACGACCGCCCGTTGGCTGCCGATAGCGCGGTAGGAGCCCGTCGCGAGTCGTCGCAGGGGAAACTGGCTATCTTTCTATCGTCCCCTGCAGTCCGACTGGCAAGGAAAGCGTAAACCCACCGGGCGGGCTACAGGCCCCGCCTAGCCTGACGTGAACCTTGCCGCCCGCTGAAGCGCCAGCGGGCGTGACGGTCATCTCCAGGTCGCCCCAATAGGTGGGCATGCCCGCCACTGAGAAGGCCCGCTCTCCCCGTAGCCATTCCTCTGGCACCCCGGCCAGGAGCACCAGTTGGTCGCCCTTCTCGTACATCAAGCAGGTGCGCAGAAGGTTGATGTAGTCGGCGCCGACCCAGGTATGGGGCATGTCGCCGCCGCGGAACCGGCCGGTTTTGGGATCGAAGCTTTCGCCCCAGGCGTACACGCCCGGTGCACTCTGGTGGTCCAGATGCCAGCGCAGCATGGTCCAGGCTCGCTCGCGCTGTCCCAGGAGAACATAGCAGGCCCCAAGCTCCATGCCGTAGCCCCATACCGAGCCCCAGTGAACATATCCGCCGCCCGTAGGCGCAATCCACTTGTCCCAGTAAACGTCGAAACTGCGCCTGGTAAGCGGGTCTTTGGGGTCGAGAATCATGCCTGGCCACAGGCCTGGGCTTGTCCCCCGGGCCATCGAGGAACTGTCTTTATCCTCCGGCCCGTTGGGGATGTAGTCAATGCCGTAGTGGGCCATGACCTGGCGGATGCTTTCCATCGTGGAGGCCATAAGTTCATCGCCAGCGGTTTTCATCCAGCGGACATCGTCCTCGCGGCCCAGCTCACGGGCCGCATATTCAGCATCCCGCCAGCCCAGTATCGCCCAAAAATCGTCCCAGTAGTGGTGCCAATCGCCCGGGCCAAGGTCTTCGGCGGAAACCGAGGGCGGAAGTATTCCGAAAGCGTAGCTCAATGGCGCAGGCTTTGCCCGGACTTCATCGGTCATGTTTTGCAGGCGCAGTCGCTCAAGAAACTCACAAGCCCTGCGGATTGCAGGATATACCTGCCCCAGCCACGTCCGGTCGTGAGTGAAGTGGTAAACCTGGACGAGGGAGTAAATGCCCTGACCCTGAGCATCCCACTCGTGAGGCCCCACTGCGGTGTAGTCGTTGCCAACGATTGATGGGAATTCGCCGTCGGGACGCTGGATTTTGACGTAGACTTCGGCGGCTGCGCGAGCTTCCTCAAAAAGACCCATCCGCAACATGGCGGCAATCTGATAGGCGCTGTCACGGCACCAGAAAGCGTCGTAGTTCAGCGGGCCGGGATGGGGCTGGTCGCCGTCCATGGACACGAGCATATAGGCAGCGTTGGCCCGCGCAGCGTTGGCCACCCGCGGCTCGGGCAGGTCCCAGCGGGTTTTTCCGATGCGCTCCCGCCACCAGGCCGCTGCCGCGCTGGCCGCTTCGCCGAAGGTCACGGGGACAAAAGAAGCCGGATTCGAGGCAGCATCGGCACCCTGGGGAGCGGCAATTTCGAGCGCCCATTCCTGACCGGGTTGCAACTCCAGGTCCCAGGCGAGGGCGGCGGCTACGGGCCCGCGACCGGGCCGGCTACCACTGGGCAGCTCGCCCCTGATTGCCCACGCGACCGGGTCGCCGTCGAGCAATGAGCATGTACCGAAGGCCCCTGGCAAAGCAGACACCCGTGCGAACAGCCGCCCGTCTATGCTCACGTCTGCCCCAGTTAGGTCAATCCTGTCGGACTGCGCCAGGTCACCGTTGAGCTGGTAGGGACGGACCAGTAAGTACAGCCTCAGTGGCTGTGCGCGGTCAGCCCGATTTGTCACCACTATGCGACTGTACCCCGTGCCGGCGCCGCTACGGTCTGACCACACAAGGCAATCATGCCCGACGGACAGACCCTTGCGGTCGTCCCAGCGCCATTCGACAATCGGCAGGACATCTTCGCGCAGCCCCCACGCGACTCCCTTCCAGTCCTCCGACGAGAAGTCATATTCGGGATGCAGGAGCTTGCGGGCCTCCGCATCGTACACTACGGGCGTAAAGGAATAGCCCGTGTTCAGGGGCTGCACTGACCCATCCGGGCCGACCAGGGCTTCATCGCGGCCCCGCGGTAATCCCGTCACCGTCCATATCACAGCCCCCGACCGCACCCAGGCCGGCACGTACCAATCGGGATGCAGCGACGCAAGGTAGCGCAGCACCTGCTCCCATCCGCCCGCGAGGACCCTGTCGAGAACCATCATCACAGGGCCGCGAGCAATGCCCCCATTGCCGTACCAGTCTGCTATGCGCACGGCCACAACCAGCTCGCGCCCCGGCCCGCAGAAAGGCCCCACGTCCGTGTAGGTGGCCTTATCCCAGACGGTTTTTTCGTCGTCGGCGGGCGTCAAAGAGCCGTGCGTGGCGACCTTCTCACCGTTGACGTAAAGCTCGTAGGCGTCGTCCACGCCGCCAAAGACCAGGATGCCCTTGCCTTCGGGCCAGGCGTCGCTGAGCTTGATTTTCTTCCGGTACCAGGCCCATCCATCATAGGCCCCGATTTGGGCTTCCCAGATAGCCGGCACCGGCACCTCGCGCCATGTAGTATCATCGAAATCCGGGCGGTGCCAGCCCAGGTCGAGGCCGCGACCCTCTGGGTCGGTCGAGAATTTCCAGGGGCCGGAAAGGTCAAGGACTTCTATTGTCGGCGTCGGCTCGATGCGGATGGGCGCGCGCACCAGTCCGCCGCCGCCCCCCCAGTCCATGATGCGGACGGCCAGCAAGACCTCCTGGGCAGCGGTCAGCCTAGCAGGTAGGGGCACCATCGTCTCGGTCTGCCAGACGCTGTGGCCGCCTGCCAGGCTCCCAGAGCGGCCGATAAACTCCCCATTGGCCCAGGCCTCGTAGGCGTCATCCACGCCAGGAAAAATGACTACCAGGTCCTTGCCGGCAAGCTCGGCCGGGATGGGGATGCGCTTGCGGTACCAGCCCAAGCCATCGTAGTCGGGGTGCGTTTGCTCTTCCCAGGTCCGTCCCGCCTGCAGCTCTTCCCAGGTACTGTCGTCGAAATCCGGCCTCATCCAGCCGAGGCGCAGGCCCTCATCGTTTGGGTCGGCCCTGAATTTCCACAGGCCGGTGACTTCCGCGGCCTGGGCCGCCCTCACGAGCGCCAGAATAGCCATGATGCCTGCGAGCTGACGAAGGAATCTCATCTTCTCGCCCCCTCGGATCCGTTGATTGCGGAGCTGTTGGCACTCTCGCCACCGGTTGCCTCCTGTAAAGACCCTCTCGCGCCAACGGCTATGTAATTCCCCAGCCGCTTGCGAATCCTGCCCCGCTGGAGACAAGGGCACAGCCCAGAACCCACACTCCTGCTTTGCCCCTTATGCTTACCCACTCTGGGATTGGGTATACCAGTATTGCCAAATGCTTTTTAGCGTAGTACAGTGGCACCTGTTCGTGCGGGGAAGCCAATATCTCAAGGAGGTGAGCGTATTGAGACGTGGCTTTACGCTAATCGAATTGCTGGTGGTGATCGCGATCATCGCGATCCTGGCGGCCATCCTATTTCCGGTCTTCGCTCGGGCCCGAGAGAAGGCGCGGCAGGCTAGCTGCCAGAGCAACCTGAAGCAGATTGGCCTGGCCGTGCACATGTACGCGCAGGACTACGATGAACGGCTGCCGCTGGGCGACTATCCC
>JANZZA010000677.1 GCA_026419655.1 Armatimonadota bacterium
TGGTATCCAACTGGACTGGTAGCTGGCCAGTCGCTGTGGAACAACTTCTTGCCGGCCGTGGCCCACTATGGCGGCTTCCGCGACCCGGCTCTGGCAGACAAGCCCAAAATGATTTACGAATTCGACGCCGCTGACGTGCCCATGCCGTACATGTATCCGGCCATGGCGCGAGCTCTCCGCGAAGCAGGCGTCCAGATAGCCAACCAATTCCAGTACGACTGCCTGGCCCTGGCCGATACCAACGTCAACTGGATGACTCATTACCTGAACCTGGTCTATACGCCAGCCAAGGCCATCAGCTTTGCCATTGCCGCCCGCGCTTTCTATGACCTGCCCCGCGGCGCCAGCTTTGGCGACTATCCAGAGAACAACCGTTTCGGCCCCTTCCGCGTAGACTTCGACACCGGCCTGTCCGAGATGCTGGGCGAGCGTTACTTCATGCACACAGGGCCGACGCAAAGCCGCCCACCAGCGCCGGAACGCCTGGAACATATCTGGGCCGTTGGAACCTCGCCGCTGATAAACTACGAGGGCACGGGCGCTTATTTCCTCGACCGTCTAAGTCCTGGTGTATGGCGCCTGGAGTTATACCCCGACGTGGTATGGGTGAACGACCCTTATGGGCCATCCTCTCGCACTCGCGAAGTTTCGCGGCTGCTTTGGCAGCAGCGGGAAATGACCGTGAGAATACCGGACCTCGGTACGGATTTCTCCGTACGCCAACTTGCAACTCAAAAGAAACGGCCCGTTGCCGCCCGGCAGGGCAGATTCTACGTCAAGCCCGGAGTGTGGCTGCTGGTCCGGCGCGGAGCGACGGCCAATGAGCCGCAGCCAGTTGAGTTCTACTGCCCGCGGCCAAAGCCCGACGCGCCGCCGGCAGCATGGCTGCTCGCGCCTCATTTATGGCGTGAGGGCCAAGTTGCGCGTGTGGCAGCCCTTGCGGCCATTGCCGACGGTGAGCCGCGAGCCGTTGAGGTCTGGACAGTAAGCAAGGAAAATCAGATCGCCCGGCATGAATTGCGGCGCACAGCAGCCTACCGGTTTGAGGGAGAGCTGGTGGCCAGGGAGACAGGCGGTGATCGGTTCCGCTACGCCTTGGCTCTCCGCGATGCCAAGGGCTGGTATTGCCTGCCTGCGCGAGAGCACTTCGACCCACAAGAGCTTGCCCAAGCCGCCAGCCAGGAAATCGTGCTATGGCAGGCTGAGGCGACAGAACTGCCGCCCGTCACCATTGGCGGCGACGGCGCTGGTACAGCCCAAACCAGCCTGGTAAGCACTCCAGATGGACCTGTCTTGCGCATAGAAGCTACCAGGTTCGGGCCGCCGCCAAGCGCTGCTAAGGTTTCTTTGGCGACGGAGGTGCCCCGGGAAGCGACGGGAACGGGATGGGCGCTGGTGGTTGAAGGACGCGCACTCCATCCACAAACCACTGCCGTTGAGGTTAGCCTGGTGCAAAGCGATGGGGCGGCCTTTGGCGGAGATTTTCCCCTCTCGACGCAACGGTCCGCCGCCAAAATTCCACTCGACCGCCTGCGAGCCATGTGGGGCACATGGGGTGTCATGGACTTGAGCAAGCTGAGAGAGATTTCGGTAGTTTTTGGAGCTTGGCTGTACGGGCAGAACGCAGGGATGTCGCATGGTTTTGAAATAAGACGGATCAGTCTTGAGCCTGCTCTCTTCTATGAAGCCGAAGTGCTGGCCGCCGCGGCAGCGCTGCCGGTGGTAGGATTGCCCGGCATAGGACGGCCTGTGGCAGCCGGCGCATCCGTGGCGGCTACGACAATCATTGAGGGCAGCCAGCCAGGCCGCCGCGCCTATCGCTTCACAGGTGGCCCCTTCGGGGAGCCACCCGACGCCGTTTACCAGCGCTTCAACATCAGTGGCCTCTCGCCTTACGAGCAGGAGTGGCGAGAGGAGCTGTCACGCTGCCGTGAGATAGTTTTCACGGCCCGCGCCGGCATGCCAGACACAAACTTGGTGGAGATAGTCTTCGTCGAGGACGACGGGGCGCCATGGGGCATCAATCTCTCTCTTGCGCCAGACTGGCAGACGACCCGGATACGACCCGAGGAGCTTACGTTTTGGGGACATTGGTGGCATCCGGCCAATCGCGGCGGCCCCGGCGACCGTTTCCGACCAGAGCGCCTTCAGGCCGTCCAGATTTGCTTCGGCGCCTGGCTCTACCCCGACCACCGCGACCAGGTGCACTGCGTTGACGTGGAACTAATCGGCCTGGAGCCATGATGAGGCCCGCAGCAAAGATAAACAAGGCAGACAGCAGAACGGCGACCAGGAAATACAGAAACAGCCAAAACCGCTTTGGTCTGG
>JANZZA010000282.1 GCA_026419655.1 Armatimonadota bacterium
GCGGCTTGGGCCACCAGGTCCTTTATCGCCCCGGCCCCGTCACAGAAGCTAAAAGGCGAATGTATGTGCAAATGCGCGAGCATGGTCGTCCCCACGTCTTGGAGTGCGTGGTGGCAGCAGCACGAAAAAGTTTGGGAAGGGGGTCTGGGGGGCAACCCTTTTCAAAGGGTTCCCCCCAGGGCAGAAAGAATCCCTTCCCTGCGGGTTCTTGTGGTGCCAGCGTGGCACAACACTCACCTCAATCCTCAGCGCCCCAGAGAAACCATTCTTCGACCGCCGAAGACTGGGACGGCGCTTTCGGGCGGCAAGCAGAACAGGGCCGGCAGAGAACATACACGCCGTCTGCCTCTACCCGAAGAAATTCCTTCTCCTGCTCGCCTTCCCACCAGCGCCCTGTCTCGCGCCAGCGGTCAAGTATCTGGCGGATGGGGCGCCAGCGGCCGCGCAGCCGTAGTGCCCCTGGCACACTGGCCTCTATCCTCAACTCAACAGGACGCCCTACGACTTTCATGCCGCACCAGTTCCTTTTGCACTCCTGGCAATCCCAACGGGTGCTGTGCCGGCTACGGGCGCTTTTGTGACGCCCCGGCGGCCCACGGTCCTTGGCGGCTGGTGAGGAGCTGCCGGGGCAGTTGTCGGCGCCCTTCTCATGCTGCTCCTGCCCATTCCTGTGCCTGTCGGGCAAGAATCTGCTCGGCCAGCCTCTGGCGCGGGGGCAACTTGCTGGCCGGCTGTAAGGCCTGCTGGCCAAACCGACGCGCCAGGCAGGCCTGGACTCGCTCCAGGCGCGTCTGGCGGCTCGAGAGGCGCTGCTCCTGGCCCCAGAGGTCGTATTGCTGTGGCGCGAAGGGATTCAGTTCGCTCAGCTCGATTTCTGCGCCGGCCAGGTCTTCGCCGGACCACAGTCTCCGCCAGAGGCCCCAAACAGCCTGCTCCAGACCTTTCGGGCCGGAAATCCCCACGGGAAGGCGCTCCTCGGCGCTCCGGGCAGCCCCGTAGAGGGGATCGAGGGTGAGGCGCAGCAGACTGGCCCTCATGCGCCGCCTTTCAAGCTCTGCCCATAGCTCGGCGCAGAGCCGCTGGAGAAGCTCCCGCAGGCGGCCTACTTCTGCGCCTTCCCCCGCGTCGGCGCCAGCAATGGGGCCTGTGCGGCGAGTCACGGCCGGCGGCGGATAGAGTGCTTCCACGCGGGCTTCGCCCTGGCCGCAGGCTATTTCGCGCACCTGCCGTGCAGCCTGGCCGAGGCAGGAACGCAGCACCCCTGCCGGCAGGCTGGCTATCTCGCCAACGCGCCGCACGCCCAGCCGCCGCAGAGCCTCGATTACTTCAGGCGGCTGGGGCAGCCAGTTCACTGGCGCTTCCGCAAGAAAAGACTTCACGTCACCGGCCCGCAGACAGAGGCCCTCGCGGGCGGCCATTTCTGCTAGAGGCCGGTTAGGGCCCAGGCCTACCTCTGCCGCCAATCCCGTGGCCTCCCGCACTGCTTCCATCAGCTCCGCTCGCCATTGCTCCGCCGTCGAGCGACTGCCCACGTAGCTTCTGGTCGCGCTTGTCTCCTTCGGCAGCTCCGCTTCCGTTTCTCTAAGGCACTGCGGCCCTGCTGCCTGCTGAGGGGTCCTCGCGGCGCGCTTATATCCGTATGCCTGTTGAGGCGGCTTTGAGCGCCGCCGCTCTGGCCTGGGGTCTTCCCTTATGCACCCCGTGGCGTCGAAGAAACCCTCGCACAGCCCTTGCGGTTCGACTACGGGCGCGCGGGCATAAACGGTATCCCATAGGCGACGGTGCAGCGGCAGATACAGAACTTCCTCGTAGGGCACAGTCGCCGCCTCGGGGCATATCCACCGCAGTTCCCCTGTGGTAATCCCTCGCCGCACTCCTTCTGCTTCTGCCCGGGGGGAGACATCTATCACCTCGCGCCCGCACACCACGGCAAAAGCCCGGCTGGCCAGCTCTGGGCAGGCCTCGATATGTGCCTGAGCATAAAACCCTCGTGCCCTCAGAAAACCGATCCAACGCTGCACTCCTAAGGCCCCCTTGGCTAACCACAAAACTCCACGGTCGTGCGTATCTGCTATCGCATTATAGCACAAATGTTCTATAAAGGCAAGTGGACACGGGAAAACCCAACAGAGGAAGTGATAGAAGCATTTGGCGGGGGAGGTACTATTGGCGTGGGACGTATTATGG
>JANZZA010000077.1 GCA_026419655.1 Armatimonadota bacterium
TCCGCTTTAGTTCTACGAGGTCCATTCCAGATTTCACTTCGAGGGGCTGGAGACAGTCCAGACCGGCATCCACCAGGTCCGGCACGAGGGGACGCACGTTTCCACAGGAGTGCAGCAATACTTTTAGACCCGCCTCGTGGCAAAACCCAAAAAGCAGCTCATCCGCTGGCTTTTGCAGGCGCCTGTACATGTCTGGTGAAAACAGCGGCGCATTTCGGTACCCCATGTCGTTGAAGGCCCACACCCCGTCAAACTCTATGCCCTGGTCCAGGCAATACTTGATGTCATTCACGAGCATTTGGGCTGCGGTCATGAACATGTCCTTGCACCAGTCCGGCTCCTCGGCCATGGCGATGAGGAGTCGCTCGCTTCCCACGAAGCCCTGGGTCTTGTCATAACCGCACGCCCCGGAAAAGTAGAAGAAATACCCTTTTTCGCGGGCGGCCTTTTGAGCATTGCGGATGGCCTCGATGTCCACGCGGTCCGGCGTAAATTCCAGGCGGCTCTTGTGTTCTTCCCAGTCCTCGGCAGTCTTGATGACGAAATCGAGCATCTCTGGCGTAGAGGTGCGCGTTTTCCAGTTTCGCACCACTGCTCCGTTGGCGTTGCGTTCAATGCGGTACTCTTCAGTTTCCTCGATAAGCTCATAGGGAAAGCGAAAGCTATCGTCAGCCGCGACGCCGGCAAATTCGTACCCGAAAAACTCTTGCGCGCTGACATCTGTCGGCATACCTTCGCGCTGCCACCGCTGTATGGCAGTCGCCCAGGGGCTGTCGTGAATCGGCACGCGGTCTGGCTCTTCGAAATGCAGCGCCTTGAGTACTCTTTCACGCCCGGTCATCATGCTGTGATACCCCCATGGCCTTTCACGGTTTCATGCCCGTCGGGCTCTTTATCGCAGTGGCGGGGCCTGGCAGCTCGAATTATCCGATAGCCGCCCCACATTCTTACCGTCTCGACCGAGCTAAACCAGCACTGCAAGTCTCGCACATATCTTCGCGCTCCCTTCTTGGTCTGGATAACCGCCCATAAAGCACCATCTTCCACCAAAGCACTCGCTGCCCACTCAAATAGTCCCAGTACTGCGTCTCGTCCAGACCGGCAGGGCGGATTTGTGACGATGACGTCAAACTGGCGGCCCTTCAGCGTTTCGCGTGCGTCCCCGCAGATGATTTCCACTGCCCCAGCGTCGTTCCGTGATGCATTTTCCCCAGCGAGGGCGCATGCCCGGGCATTCACGTCTACCATGGTGACTTTACAGTCCGGCCATGCCTTTGCCGCCACAATACCAAGCACGCCGTAGCCGCAGCCGAGGTCAAGCACACGCGCGCCAGCCGGCACCTGCATGGTTTCAGCCAGCAGGCGCGTACCCGAGTCGAGCCGACCATGAGAGAAAACGCCCCGGTCGGTCTTTAGAGAGAGGAACATACCGCGCACCCGCACGTGGATTTCCCGCGGCTCTGACGGAACCGCGGGTTCGCGGGTGAAGTAGTGCTGTGCTTGTTGGCCCTGATTGTTCGCTCCGCTCACTGTGTCCTCGGTGCGAGATACCCCTCGATGAGAATCATACCGCGCTGGGCCGTCACATTTGTGACTGTGGCGCCCTTTGAATCTGCCAAGGCCTTTTCCACACCCTTGTCCAGCTCGGCCTGTAGCTGTGCTACTAGCCCACCAGGTGCGGGCATGCGGCCGAGATAGGCTTGAGTTATCACCAGCCGTGGCTGGCCGTTCTCCATTACCGGCCGGCCGCGCAGCAGAACCTGCACCGGAGTTGGCCCCATGTCCGCTGTCCCTGTGGCCACGATTTCTCCCTGCAGAATGGCCACAGCAGCATTCCTCACGGCTCCTCCAGCCGCGTTAGCTATTTCGCGGTTGAGGTCTGCTTCGGAAATGATTACCTGAAAACCGCCGCTGTATCCTTGCTGTCGGGCCTGTTCGAGGG
>JANZZA010000126.1 GCA_026419655.1 Armatimonadota bacterium
ACATGGAACGGTTTCAGAACAAGCAACCTCGTTTCAATCCCCCGAAGGGGAGGGTGGGGTTGCCACGGATGTACGGCAGCTGGCTGCTGTACATCCATCCCAAAAAGTTTCAATCCCCCGAAGGGGAGGGTGGGGTTGCCACCGTTCGCTCTTGGGACCGCTCCGGGACGCGGCTCAGAGGCCGCTTTCCGCTTACCATAATTTTGTCACAGCCCAAGCACCGCATTTTGGTGCTCCCGAGTTGCCCTGGGGCCGCTTCCCGTCGGCCTTCCGCTAACCGGAAAGAAAAACCGTATCAAACCGCCTCATTTGCCGGTTAGCGGAAATCGGCCGAACGGAAGTTCCTCTCTGCCACGGACCGCCCCGCACCATCCGAAAATCCCTCCTGCGGAAACGACCTGCGCTTCACGGCACCTTTGCTCGCAGGCCCCCCGCCCCACAACCACCTGCCTGAGGCGGCCACCGATGCCCCGCCGGACAATGAACGCCCTACAGGACCGTGGCGTCATGAGACGGCGTCAAACGGCGAGGACGCGGGCGCGCATGTGGCCCAACGAGCTACTCCCAGCAGCCCCAGCCGATTCCAACTTTCAGAGGAAATGCAACTCCTCTTCGGCCCTGGCCAATGAGCTACTGTCAGCAGCCCCACACGATTGCTGTCCCCGACCCAGACAAGCCCGGCTTGTCAAGGTCCCCGGGAAGTCACGCCACCACTATACCAAAAACGGCGAGCCGAGTCAAGAGTTCTTAGCCCTGGGGGACTATTCGGTGTACTCAGGGTTTGGTTTTAGGCAGGAAAGGGTCGGGCGGGAAGAATAGCGTCTTAGACTGTTGCAAGACCTGATGGCGGCTTACCTGGACCGAGGAGACTGCACGAGGCTGCGCGACTGATTTCTTGTGCGTGCGCTTTTCCGTGGGGCCGGTGAAGACGACCTTTGCGAGGGCCTGCTTGAAAAACCGAATGCTCGCACAGAGACGGGCCCGGCTCGGGTTTTAAGGATTCTGCGAGTGCCATATGTGGCTGCTGGGTATGCCGTTGCGCATAGCTGGAGACGGGCCGGGTCGGGTCGTGAGGGCCGTGCTCCGGCTCCTGCGAAGGGGCTATAAAGGGGTCTGGGCGTGACTGTCGCCTTGGGGCGATTTTTTTGTGACTATCGCACCACCGGGCTTTTGAGCTTTCTGACTTGGGTAGCGAGTAATCATTGCGGCCGTAAAAGTTACACTTTTCAGGCGGCCTGGCCGCAAAGATGCGCCATCCGCAACAGTCTCCTTTAGAAGGTCTGCCTCCCGGTCGCTATCGCGAAACTTTTTCGTGTTGTTGATGGTCGAGGTGCGCAGGATTTTGAGTCAGGAAGAGGCGCGCGGTGGAGATAGCGGGCGGACAGGAAGGCTTTGGACCGGGCCACGGCAGGGACGAGGGAAAGGCCTGGCGGAGGCCAGGGGAGGCTGGTGCGAGCGGGCCGCCGGCAGGGTCAGGGTGTGCTTTGTGGTGCGCTTTTGGGGAGAGCCTCTGCCCGGCGGTGGGACCTGCCAGGATTCGGTGACGCCCGTTGTGGGGCCAGGACTGGGTGCGATGCGGCCGGCATCAAACTGGCAAAAAGGGGGGAAAGGAGGCGGATGCATTGACCGCGTGGTGGTGGGGGGCTAGAATAAGGTGCCGGGGAGAAGCAAAACGGAGGAGCCTGCGCGAAAAAGCTGCGGTTTTGAGCGTTCGAACGAGCAAGCAGAAGCGCTCATGGGGAAGACCGAAAGCGGCGGCGGCATCGGTGGCATTGCTTCGCTTTACGGAGTGGCCAGGGGCCAGGGGAGGGCTGGAACTTGGTTAGCTGGCGGCAAGTAGCTCAGTGGGTGTCGAGTGTCCTCGGCGCAGGGCTATTCGTGAACGGGCTATCTGAGGTGTTCGGCCTGCGGTCGCCGTGGATGTCGGTGGTTGCGGGGGTGGCCCTGCTGGGCTTAGGTTTTCTGGCCTGGTGGAGGGAGCGGGCGAGACTGCGGCGGCTGGCGTGGGCGGGTGAACTTAAGGTTGCCTTCGGTAAGCCACTGGAGCGGGGGAGATTCAAGTACCTGGTGATGGCGCCGTCTACCCCCGATGTGGCGCGGTTTGTTTTGGCCTACCTCAAAGATAGTCTTCTGCGGGTGTGGCTGCTGGTAAGTGAGGAAAATCCTCCTTACTGGACAAGCCGGCGGGATCTGGCCGAGGAGCTTGAAAAAGAGGTGGAGGGCTGGGTAAGGGAGCAGGGGCCGCCGCGCGCTGACATCATTACCGTGACTGGACCATTTGAGGCAGCGGAGACGAAAAGAGTGGTGGCAGGGGTGCTGAGGTCGCTCAGCCCGGAGGAAAGGAAATTTGCGGTTGTTGACCTGACAGGCGGGACGGCAATGATGACCGTTGGGATGGCTGCTGCCGTCATGGAAGTAGACGGGTTAGGGGAATGTAGCCTGTCTTACGCGCCGGCTGTTTTTCAACCGTCAGGGGACGGAAGGCTGAAGCCAACGACACCTCAAGCCCTCGTCGCGGTGGAACTGGGCGAGGAGTAGGAGCGAATGCCCATCAGCAGGAGGGCGGCGCCGGCGCGGGCATACCCGCTCGCGCGGCAGACAGGCCTGTGGGGTTGCCGTCGTGCTGTCAGAGCGCGGCCAAGTCTCGCAGGTCTAGGCCGTAGAGGGAGGCGACGAGTTCGTCTATTTCCCGCTCGATGGCCGCTATTTGCTGCGTGAGGGCGGCGGTCTCCTCGCGGGCTTCACGGAAGGCACGCATGGGGTCTTGCTGGGCGCGGGATTTAAGCCGTTTCGCATGCTCCTGAAACTGCTCTTCGGTCATCTTCCAGGGGCGCTCGAGGGGATTGCGGCTGCTGGATTGCGCTGGCGAGGTGCCAAGCTGGCGGAGGAATGTCTCAACCCGCCGCCAGCGGCAGGCGTGGAGGTCGTGGACC
>JANZZA010000133.1 GCA_026419655.1 Armatimonadota bacterium
GCCATCGAGTGGATGCAGAAGGCCAACGACCCTGACGGCGACGGGCTTTTCCGAGACCCGTATGAGTACTGGAACTGCGACTCCAACGGCAAGGGCCCAAAGGCCGTCACGCCCAGCGCCATGGCCTGGGCGGCCATGGACCGCGCGGCGTGGATGGCAAGAGTCCTGGGGGATGCCGAGGCCGCAGGCCATTACCGCGCGCTGGCCGATAAGACGCGCGAGGCCGTGCTGCGCGAGCTCTGGCGCGAGGACCGGGGGCGGCTGGGCTGCATCGGCGCCGAGGGAATCTGGCGCGGTCACCCGCAAATCTGGGAAGAATACCTGCCGATAATCGCTGGGCTCCTGGACCCCGGAAAGGGCCGGCGGGCCATGCGCTGGATAGAGGCTCACTATGGCTTTGAGCCGCAGCCCGGCGTGAAGCTGCTGTCAACGAGCGACTGGTGGCCGATAAGGTGGAGCTGCCAGTGGGTGGCCACCGGAGACACTCTCCTGGCGGCGCTGGCGGGAATGAAATGCGGCGACGCGGACCTGTGGTGGCCCTACGTCAAGACCGTCATAGGCTCAGCTTTCAAGAGCGACTTCCCGGGCATCAACATGGGCATCTCCAACGCAGGCGCTGGTGGCGGCGACCGGGAGGACGTGGACTCCGTTGACCCGCACGTGCATTGCGTCGTGCGCGGGCTTTTCGGAATCGAGCCGGCTATCCACGAAAACTCTTTCACTATCTGCCCTGCTTTCCCCACGGGGTGGACGAAAGCCAGCATCCGCACCCCCGACATCAGCTACCAGGCCCGCAAGGTAGGCAACGAGTGGATATTCCGCATGGTCACGCCCAAGGCAATGGTCAAGCGCGTGCGGGCTAATCTCAGTGGGCCTGAAGTGGTGACGAAGGCCGAGCGCGTATCCGTGGTGCGCGTGAAATGTGGCGTCCCGCTACCTCCCCAGAAGCCTGCTGTCGAGCCAACGGTGCTTCGCGAGCAGGCCGAGGCGCAAGGGAAACTGAAGCCACGCTCGCTGATGCAGCCTGAGCGCGAGGAACACATACTCTTCGATTTAGCCGACGCCTATAACGTAACGCCCTCAGAGATGGTCAGGACTGCATTTGTCTATGACTACGCGGATACCCCTTCGCCGGTACAGGGCTGGTGGGGGAACCCTGGGCTGGACAGCGTGCCGTCGCCGCGGGTTCTGGAGGCGAGCAACGGCGTGAAGTTCCTCACCGCCGGCCAGCCGGTCGCGCCGCTGGCGCCGGAAAGGAAAAGCCTTCTGGCCCTGTCGAGCTGGGCGCCGTATCCCTTGCCCGGCGGGGCCGTCGTGAAAATCGAAATGCGGTGCCAGAGCCTCTGGCTGCTGCTACAGAGCTACGTGCACCCGATGAAAAACTATATCCCCAACGGTGAACTTGTGCTGCGCTACGCTGACGGCCACGAAGAGGTGGTCTCCCTGGTGCCGCCGTACAACCTGGATTGCTACTTCAGCCACTTCAGCCTCGAGGGGGTGCCGGTGTCGCTGAATCGGCTGGCCGGCGAGTGGGGCTTTGTGGTGCCTGACGAAGGTGCGCACGGAGACGCGCTGGAAATCAAGTGCGACCCGCGGCGGCTCCTGGAGGAGATAGAGATTCGAGCAACGTGCAGCGAGGGCATAATCGGTCTCGCCGGACTCACGGTGGTGGAAGCAGCAAGCAAGGAATAGCGCGGTAAGCGGGACTCCGGCACTGTGCACCGCCGTGCCGAGAGCGCCCGAATTTGTCGTGGCTTTCTTTGCGTGTGAGGTGGAAGCAGCACGAAAAGGTTTGGGAAGGAGGTCTGGGGGACAACCCTTTTCAAAGGGTTTCCCCCAGAGACGGCTTTTTTGGAAGGGTTTCCTCCGGGGAAGCCTTTTTGAGAGCCTTATGGTCAGCGCAGCCCTGATGCCACTGAAGTTCACTCAGGCGGCACGGGAATCCGATAGCGCACCACCTTCGAGATGCGCAGGTCGTCCAGCAACATGTCTGGCGAGCCGATGCGCAGCTCCGGGCCAAGGGTGCGCAAAAGTTTTGGGGCGACCTTCCACGCTATCAGCTTGCCGTCAACGAACACCTGCATGAGGTCCTTGTCCCAGCAGGCAGCGATGTGGCGCCAAACGCCCGGCTGCCAGCGGTGTGCGTAGCCCTCCGCGTGGGCCCAGCTTACCGCCCGCCAGCCGCTGCTGAAGCCAAAGCCGATGTGAGAGTACTGGTCTTTATGCAGGGACATGCCCTCAGGGCCGGGCACCTGAACGAACGGGCGATAAACGGTGTCGTTGCCGGGCGAGAGAAGCTTGAACCAAAGCTCGATGGTGCCCCGCTGCGGGTCCAGGTTCTCGTTAGCAGAGCAGGCCACGTAGCCGTCCGGCCCGATGCTCAAGGCCCGCCTGAAGCGCCCTTCCTCTGGGCCAGTAAGCATTACCTGCCCGCTGAGGAAAAAGGCGTCCTCGTTCAGCGACTCTTCGAAGTGCAGGTAAAGCAGCGTGTTTTCGTCGTGGCCGGCAGGCGCGTCTGGTGGGAGGCCCAGGGGATTTAGTCCATCGTAGCCAGCAAAAACGTCGTCAATCCAGGCCTCAGAATCGCCCCCCAGCTCAAATCTTAAAACCCACGTGCCCCCGGCTGCGAGGGGCTTGACCTCATATGCATATTCCTGCCAGACCGGGCCGAGCTCGAAGGTGCGCCGGTCGGTTTCCGTCCAGGCCGACGCAGTGGAGGCTATGGCGACCGCGGCGAGCAGGCCATGGCCGCGGGCCGAGAAGCGTACTGTCCACTGGCGGCCGTCGGGGTCAGGCAAGCGGTAATACTGCAGATGGGCGGCGCCACCTGTGCCCCTTAAGTGCACACAGCGGCGGCCGGTGCGGGCCTGCGCGGGGTCGTCGGGCAGGGCGCAACTTGCCGCGCCGTCCGACCAAATATCCCAGGTGCGCGGCACCCACTCGTCCGCCGGAGCCTCAGGTCCGCCCCCACCCCCGGCACGTGGCGGCGGTGGCTCCACTAACTCAAAAGACGGATTGGGCAGCAGGTTCACCTGGGCGTCGGCCCGAAGCCCAACCGCCGTCAACAACAGGAGGCCGAGGGACAACACCCTGCACGGGCACTTTCTTAGGCGCGGGCCTTGCCTGCTTACTAAACCCCTCCAACGCACTGATTCTGGGGGAAACCCTTTGAAAAGGGTTCTCCCCCAGGCCCCCTTCCCAAACTTTTTCTTCCTGTCTGAGCACGTGGCCGTCGTGGCGTCCATTCCTTCACCGACCCGCCGAGCTGGTGCCTGCTGCACTCCCACCAGGGAGCACGAGCATTTACGGCGAAGGGGTCCAGGGGGAACACCGCTTTTTGCTGAAAGGGGGGTTCCCCCTGGTGGGGGAAACCCTTTAAAAAGGGTTGTCCCCCAGGTCCCCTTCCCAAACTTTTTCGTGCTGCTCGGCATTCCCTACCCTCCTCCTCCTGCCCACATGCCAACCTTTTTCTGCTGCGCGATGAAGCCAAGGTTCTCCAGGTACATCCGGTGGCGGCTGTTGCCCTCGAAGTTGCCCAGCTTGCCCAGACCGTCGCCGATTATCCGCGCGTTGACTAAGTTGGCCAGCGAGTAGATATCGCCCTGGAAGTAAACGTACGCCACGCGCTGGCCGGCGCTGTTGCGTGTCATTACGTCGTCCACAATCTGGACTTTCTGGCCTACCACGAGCTGCCGGTGTGCCTCGACGGCCCTTTCGTAGAAGGGGTGGTCCTGCGGGATGCCCACCGTGCCGATGTAGTAGATGTCCTCTTCGGTTGTTCCGAGCCTGACGCGCACGCCAGCGGTGCCAATCACGTCCACCACAACTCCCTCGCGCGGCCGGCTCACCGCGCCAGTTATCGCCACCAGCACCGGCACCGCCACATAGCCCGTTTCCTCGATGGTCAGGAAGTCTATATCTCGAATGACCTTCTCCGGATGCGGGTTGCGCCACTCAAGGCCGGGGAGGATTACGCCCTTTCGCATGGGGTTATCGCCCTGCCAGGCGACGAACATGCCATGTTTGCCCATAGCTTCGGCGTAGCGCACAGGGTCAGCCCACCAGTCAACCACGTGCTGTCCGTCGCGGATGATAATCTCCTCGCTCGTGCCATCTTCGTAGTTCACACGGTACTTAAAGGGTGTCTCGACGTTGCACCAGGCGGCCGTGTGCAGGAAGAAGAGAACGTCGGCGCGGCGGCCTATGGGGATGCCGGTGACCTGTTTCGGCAGGTCCTTGTTCTCGCCCGACACTGAATAAAGCACCACGGCGCCCTTGGGCGCTGCTATGTAAAAAGGCACATCGGCAAAAACCTGGTGGCCAGTGGGCAGGGCGCGCATGTCATTCTCGCCCTGATTCGTCCAGCCGACCAGGCCTGCCTGCGGGTCGTCCCGGAAGCCTCGTGTCGCGAAGGGGCCAAGATCTACGGTGAAGTACTCGTACTGTGCCAGCCTTTCCCGCCGCGCCCGGGCCGCTCCGCCCTCGCCGCGGAGCTCACAGCCGAGGTTTGTCAGAAGCAAGCTGCGCAGCCGGGCGGCCATCACGGCTACTTCCGGAATAGGAGCATCAA
This sequence comes from Armatimonadota bacterium, assembly GCA_026419655.1. Classification (GTDB taxonomy): domain Bacteria; phylum Armatimonadota; class Zipacnadia; order Zipacnadales; family FEN-943; genus JANZZA01. The sequence goes on from JANZZA010000133.1 coordinate 4,571, forward strand.
ACCGGAAATTGCTCACCACAACATACCCCTTGCCGACAGGCACCTGGAGAAGCAGGCACGGATGGGTCAGACGCTCAGTTGAGGCGAGGGCGTCGTCGCGAGGCTCGCACAGGTAATCGGCCATAAGCTCCTCTGCCGGGAAGCCCGGATAGTGGCCGCTCCACCAGCACCCCTCGTGGCGCAGGTCGGCCAGATACGTGTTGGACGGCCAGAAAAGGTCGTGGTTGGATACGCCCGCCATGAGGCCCGTGTTCGGCCCCCGCCACACTTGCTGCTGCACGTCCGTAGGCTCTTTCTCCATTGGCAGCAGGCGCAGGCGCACACCGGTGAGCCGCTCGGCAGCCGCTTGCCGTGGCGGCGTCAGGCGATACACCATGACCCGTCCGCCGGCCCCAGCGAAGGCCCGCAGAGGCGCCAAGGTCTCGTCTGTGAGGGCGGTCGCCGCGTCTACCAGGGCCACCGAGAAGCGGTCAGCCGTCACCTGGGCCGGGCTTGCCGTCATGTCTTCATAGACCACTTTGGCCTCGTCAAGCATTTTTCGCAGGCCCGAGGACGGCCCGGCCAGGAGCGCGGTGGGGCCAGGAGTGCGGTAGACGCCAGGGGCGGCCAGGTAGTTGAGCAGATTACCCAGCAAGCGGCCAGCCGCCGGCGCCCGCTCTGCCTTCTCGATAACCAGCATCTGGCATAGCAGGTAGCTGCCCTTTCCCTCGTACTGTTCAAGGAGCGGCGTCTCGACAAGGCCGTCGCCAGTGCCGGCATCCACCAGGGGCAGCCAGTTGCCCTGGGTAGGCTTACGGAAATTGCCCGCGCTGACGAAATGGTCCGGCGCCCACCAGCGGAGGTCCCAATCCGTCAGGCCGGCAAGGACAGGATGGTCGCTCGCCCTCACATAGGCCATGGTGCACTTCGGCAGGCCCTCGGCGCCCGAAGCCTGTCGCGCCTGTGTCAGAGGTACCGGCAAAAAATCGGGCGGTTCGCTTTGCGCGAGAATGACCAGCTTCCCGCCCCCCCTGACCCAGGCCGACAGGGCCTCCCGCCACGGCCCCGGCAGCTCTTCCTTCAAGCCGTCAACGCCAATTATCAGTGCCTTCTCGCGCGGCGCTTCAAGGGCCGTAAGGCGCGTGAAGGGCACCTTTAGCTTCTGAAGGAGGGCTGCCGTTGTGCCCGCGGGGTCATACACGGCCAGGCTAAGACCAGCCGGCGGTTTTATTGACAGCGGTGGGCTAATCCGCCACTCGCGCTCTTCGGTGTGCACGAGCCGCTGGCCTTCCCAAAGCTCAACCCTCAGCCGCGCCGCTGTCTGCCTGGCGACCCTGGGGAGCGGGATTCGCAGGGCAAGGCGCTTTAATTCCGCCGGCTTGAGTTTCATCTGCACCTGGCCACTGGCGAGGGGTTTGTCGGCGCTCAGCGACCACCGGAGGGTCAGCGCGGCCTCCCGAAGCACATCGTTATGGACATTGACGTTGCGCAGCACTTCGCCGCCGCCATAGAAAGCGCGGTCTTCTTCCTTGAGCACCACGGTTTGGGGCTTAATCATGTATAGCGGAACGTAAACATCAATCAGGGCAAATTCAACGTCGCGGAAGCCGTTTATGAAATACTGCGACGACTCCAGCCAGCCCCGGGCGTAGTAGGCCCCGCCCAGGTAGGCATCGTCGCCGAGGATGATGGAGACCGCATAGGGGCGATTAAGGGTTGCCGGCCAGAAGGCCTCGCCGACGGTCAAAGGCTTGGTGCCAAGGGTTATCGGCCCCATGGAGTAAGGCACCACGGTCTTCCCATCCAGCGGTCCCCACCATGCGCTGACGGGCAGGGCCGGATTGCCGGCCAGCTCGCGCGGATAGTGCAGGGCGTAATGTTCCCAGGCGCCCATCAGGTCGCCGTCGGCTTCCCACTCGATTGGCCGGCGCATAAGGTCAAACTCGCGCATGGCCTTCACAATCTTGACCTGCCAGCGGTTGCCAAGAACCTTGGCGGCCTCGCCCTGGTATATCCAGCCCCACATGTTCTCATTGCCGGCACTCCACATCACCACCGACGGATGATTCTTGTAGGCGTCCATGACCCGCAGCTCGTGTTCCAGGCCGGCCCTCCAGAAGACCTGGTCGAAGGTGAAATTGACCTGGCTGAACTCGCTCTCGATTTTCAGCATGAGGCCCGTCTCATCAGCCACATCGGCGGCCTCGAAGACCCCCGGCATGTTATGCGTTCTTGTAAGCTGGACATCGCTGTCCCGGACGTTGCGCACCTGCCAGGCCCAGATGGCCTCGAGGCGCTTATCTTCCTGCCAGTATGGCTCGGCCTGATACGTGCCCACGGCCCCGCCTGCCCACTGACTGCGTATCTTTATGCGCGTGCCATTGAGGACGAAGGATATGCCGTCTATCCAGAACTCGCGAAAGCCAAAGCGGTCGAGGCGGCGGTCAGGGGTGCCCTGGGCCGGACGGAGGTCGCTCTGGAGAACGTAGAGGTGTGGGTTATCGGGCCACCAGAGCTTGGGGTCGGGCCAGGGTGCCTCAAGGGTGACCTCGGCCGTGCCCGTTGCGGGGATTTTTGCCCGCGTCTCGCCGACTTTCTTCACCGGCCTGCCAGCGTCCAGCACCTGGGCCGACAAAGTCGTCTCCTGGTCTACAGGCCCCGCGTTGCGCAGGCGGTACTTTAGCAGCAGCTTTTTCTGCCGCACGCTTGTGACGATAAAAACATCGTCCACGCTGATCGCCGGTCGGGCCTCAAGCCATACAGGCCCGCCGATGCCCAGATTCGCCGCCCCTGTATAGCCCACGATGTCTTCCATGCGGTCCTTATAGATAGGCTCTTCGCCCGCTGCTACTCGCTCCTGGTTTTTGGGCGAGTAGGCAATCCAGTCGCGCACGGCGATGAGCAGCTCGTTAGTTTCGCCAGGACGGAAGGCTGATGCAACGTCCACCTCGAAAGGCCGTGAGCCGTGCTTCTGATAACCGGCTTGCTGGCCGTTAAGATAGAACCATGCCTCTGTGAGCACCTGCTCGCAGCGCAGAATTATTCGCTCGCCCCGAATATACGGCGGGGCCTGGAAGGTCTTGCGATACCACGCACAGTGACCCTTGTCATTGGGCTGGAGGGACGGGACGTTGATGCGTGACCACTGAGCATCCGCTGGTGGCTTCTCGCCCGGATGTGACCCGGCCACATAACACATTTCCCATTCGCCGTTGAGACACGTGCGCGGCCGCGGGCCTTGCGTAACGTCGTCAACGTAGTATTTGACCAGCCGCACAGGCGGCCACGAACCCTCGCTGGAAAGCTCTACCGTGAGCCGCCTTACCGCATCCTGGCCGGCGGGGAACTCATAAGCGACTTCCATCCTCTCACCTGGCGCCAGCTCCATTGTCTCCTTCTTAGAAAGCAGCTCCACTTGCGTGAAGCTTTTTGCCAAGGCCTCGACGGTCACTTTGCGACGCCTGGCGCCGGGGTTGAGCACCCACCATTTCTGCCGAATGAGGCCGCCGTCCCGCTGAGTTTCTCCCCAGTCGGCGAAAAGCCAGGTATCCCGCGGCTTACCCCAGTTAGGCAACACGGGGATGGCGATTTCCGGCCCAGAGGGCTTTGTGCGGTAAAGCCGCAGTGGTCCGACGGTTATGCTGCCCCACGGCTGCACGTAGACTGCATCTACGACATCTCCTGCGCGCAGGCGCACCGGCCCAGCTCGCATCTCCGCCTGGTAAAGGCTTTGTTCGGCAGCATTTTCGGGCTTACGCGGCTCAGAATGCCTTGTCCAAAATACCCGCTGGTCGTTGTGGTATATCTCAATTTGGCCGGGAAAGAACTCGCTGAAGTGCAGGTATCCCTGGCCGAGAAGGAGCAGCCCCAAGTAATAGTCACCTGCCGGCAAGCTCGGCACCGTCCAGCGCAGACGCTGCTTGATCAGAGGCGCCCCGACCAAGTCAACGCTCGCCTGCCCTGGCCCAAAGCGGTCAGGCGCCGGCGATGTCTCAGCCGGCGCGCCATCGCGCAAAAGCGTCGCACGCTCAACTCCCAGCTCCAGGAAGGACGCGTCCGCACACATACCGGCTGCGATGCTGACAGTAGACGAGGTAAGAAGGCCGAAAATGAGCCACCATCTCATAGCCACTAGTCTCCTTCGACCGTTGCGAAAGTGCTGTCGTCCCCAGGCACAGGAAGACTTTCTCTTGCAGGCCGTACGTACCTCTTCCAGCACGATGCAGGAACTGCCTGACGGGCGCCGAAACCGCTTATCCAACGCGCCTGGCCGCGGGAGGACGCTGCAGGCGGTACACGCCGGAAAAACGGTGGGAGAAAGTTCGGGAAGGGGAGCTGGGGAAAAATTTCCCCCGGGATTTCTCCCCGGTGCAGATGCCTTTTCGGGCACTTTTGGGTCTTGTGCTACCGCGGGATAGCCGCGCAGTCTGCGCGGGCCTTTGTGCGCAGGCCTGGTGACTTGGGCCGGGGAGGAAAAACCGGTTTTCTCCTGTACCCCCATCGCGTAATGGCTCGTGCTCTCTGGCGGGGATGCGCTGACGCTGCTCCGAGTGCTCAGGGCACGTTGGCCGCTATCTCAGCAGGGAAGATGAAAAAGTTTGAGCAGGGAGGGCGCGGGATAACCCTTTTCCAAGGGGTTTTCCCCCAAAGGTGTGGTTTTCTGTCCCGCGGTGAGTAGTTAAATCCGGGCTTCAAGCTCACTGAAGGACGCCGGTGCGAGACAGGGGTTTGAGTCTTATGCGGTCCGTCAAGCAGCCCGACCAGCGACTAATAGCCCAGAAGCCGAGGCTATCGTTGACTGTGCTGGCAGGTACGGTCACATGGTGTTTAGCAATCCAGATTGTGGGCCGGACCAGCCTGGCGCACGGAGCTGAAAGCAGGGTGCGCTCATGGGAGCAAATCGAGGCCGATTGGCTGAGGCAGGCCGAGGTGCGCTGGCGCGGGGCAGGCATTCCTACCGCCGATCCGCGAGAAGACGCCCTTGGCGCTGTGGATGGTGTCAAGGATGGCAAGTGGGGCTTTCATACGGCGGCCGAGGTGCATCCCTGGTGGCAGGTGGATTTGGGCAGGCCTGTGGCTCTGGACCGCGTACTGGTTTTCAACCGCTGCGACGCCGCCGGGCGGGCCGTCTCCCTGGCCCTGTTGCTTTCTAATGACGGCGAGAATTGGACGGAGGCCTATCGGCACGACGGCCAGGTATTCTTCGGCCACACCGACGGCAAGCCGCTGGAAATCTCCCTCGACGGCGCCACTGCGCGATTCCTGCGCCTGATGCTGACCCAGGACTCGCCAGAGTTTTTCCACCTTGACGAGGTGGAGGTTTACGCCGCTGCCGACCCCGAAAGGAACATCGCGTTAGGCAGGCCTGCCACACAGAGCAGCGTAAGTCCGTGGTCTTACAAACATGAGCTTGCCGCACCGGGTGGACGACTGCGGTTACTTTGGCGCGTCATTGAGAGCGGCCAAAAGCTATCGTCGCGCCTGGCTGAGCTGGGTTTGGACGTATCAGCAGAACGGAAGGACCTAGACGCAGTGGCTGAAGAAGCTGGGCGGCTGGCCCCGACTGCGCCGGATGAAACCCTGCGGGAGCTGTACCTGCGGGCGCGCCGGGCCGTGCGGGAAATGGCCCTGCGCAACCCCGTGCTAAACTTTGACGACCTTCTCTTCGTCAAGCGTGCGCCGGGCATGTATTCGCACATGTCAGACCAGAACTACGGCTGGTGGTCGCGGCCCGGCGGCGGAATATTCATCCTGCGAAACTTTCGCTCCGACAACCCGGAGCTTATCTGCCTCACGCCCGGCATGGAGAACGGCAGCTTCGGCCGGCCCGACATCTCCTTCGACGGCAGCAAAATCGTCTTTTCTTACTGCCGCTATTACCCTGAAGTGGCTCCCAATCCCAACAAGTTTGACAAGGCCACCGTCCCTGAGGACGCCTTCTATCACCTCTTTGAGATGAACCTGGACGGCACAGGCCTGCGCCAGATAACCCGCGGCCGGTACGATGATTTCGAGCCACAATATCTGCCCGACGGGCGGATAGTTTTCCTGTCTACCCGGCGGGGCTGGCACCCGCAGTATACCAGGGCCATTGCAGAGCTTACGCTGACGGCCACGCTGGGGGACGGTTTCGTGCGCTGCGGCGGGGACGCCTGGCGGCCGGTATCCATCTACACGCTTCACGTCATCAATCCCGACGGCACGGACCTGTGTCCGTTGTCGCCGTTCGAGAACTTCGAATGGTCGCCGGCGGTAGGCGCGGACGGGCGAATCCTCTTCGCCCGCTGGGATTACGTAGACCGCAGCAACATGCCCTATATGAGCCTCTGGGCCACCAACCCTGACGGCACCGACCCGCGAATAGTCTACGGCAACTTCACGCCTAACCCCCACTGTATCTTCGAGGCCCGGCCCATCCCAGGCTCCAACAAGCTCATTTTCACGGCGTCAGCCCATCACTCGATAACCGGAGGCAGCCTGGTACTCCTGGACCCTGACCGAGATGTGGACGGCAACGCTGCCATCCTCCGGCTCACACCGGAGGTTTGCTTCCCGGAAAGCGAGGGCTGGCCACAGACTTACTACGCGAATCCCTGGCCGCTCTCGGAAGATTTCTACCTCGTCTCATGGAGCGACCAGCCGCTTCTGGGAGAAGGAAGCTCCAATCCGCTGAACGCCCGCGGCATCTATCTTTACGACGCCTTCGGCAACCTCGAGCTTTTGTACCGCGACCGGGAGCTTTCCTGCTGGTGGCCGATGCCGCTGCGGAGCCGGCCCCGCCCGCCTGTCCGGCCGGCTGTGGCAGACTGGGAAGGGCCTCCGGTGGGGCGGTTTCTTCTCCTCAACGTCTACGACGGGCTTGCGGGCATACCGAAGGGCACGATAAAGCGGCTGCGCATCGTGGGCGTGCCGCCAAAGACTCAGCCGTGGATGAATACGCCCAACCTAGGGCTGACGGGCGACGACCCCGGCAAGTTCGTCATCGGCCACGTGCCGGTGGAAGAAGACGGGTCGGCACATTTTGTTGCGCCTGCCGCGGTCTGTCTTTTCTTCCAGGCCCTGGACGCCGAGGGTGTGGCTGTGCAGACCATGCGCAGCGCCACATACCTGCAGCCCGGCGAGTTTGTCTCTTGCGCCGGCTGCCATGAGAGCCGCCTGAAAGCGCCGCCAGGTGCCATGGTGCGGGCAGCCTTGCGGCCCGCCTCGAAACTGACGCCCGGCCCGGAAGGCTCCTGGCCCATGCGTTACGACCGGCTCGTGCAGCCCGTCCTGGACCGGCTCTGCGTGCGATGCCATAACCCCGAAGCCCACAACACGCACGCCGCCGCCTTTGACCTCTCCACGCCACCTGCCTCTTACGAGCGACTGATTTCCTGGGGCAGCCCGTGCCTGCGGGACCACGTCCGCACAAGATACGCCGAAGGCCGCTCGGTTGCCGGCCAGGGCGCGGCAGCCACCAACCCGCTACTGGCTATGCTCCGCGAGGGCCACGCCGGCGTAAAGCTCGAAGGCGAAGACTTTCAGCGCCTCGCCATGTGGATGGACCTTTACGGCCAGCGCCAGGGACATTTCAGTGAGGAGCAGGAGCAGGCTTTGGTGAATTTGCGCGATAATTTGGCCGGAATTGTTCTGGCCCCGGCGAGCCGCTGAAGCACTGCAGCACGCGCGATCCGTCTGGTCTCTCCGCGAGGGTGGTGGAAGCAGCACGGCAAAGCTTGCGGAGGGCTGTGGGAGATTTTCCAGAGGAGACTGTCGCAAAAGTCGCTTTCCTGGCCTACAGAGGTGGTGGCAGGTAAAAGGTCGGGGCCGCAGCGTTGCATACTTTTTGACTATTGATAGGCCAAAACCAGCCGTTGCAACAGTCTAAGAGGATTTCCCCCAGCAGGTGCCCCCCTTGGGCAAAAGGGCGGGGTTCCTCCTGCACCCCTCCCCCGTAAATGCTCGTGCTCCCTGGCGAGGATGAGTTGCCGTAGCTGCCCGCGCACAATAGGCGTAGCAAGCGCTGAGGTCTGCCCTGACAGTGTAAAAAGTTTGGAAAGAGGGGCTGGAGGACAACCCTTTTCAAAGGCTGTACTCCAGACAAAGGTCCTTGCGGGATGCTTTCGCGTCCGTTACTGGAAAGGCGCCGGCCGGACAACCTCGAAGGGGATGGCTGGCAATACTCCCAGAGGTATCCGGCGCTTGCGGGCGGGTTTACCTTCCTGTCGCCTTTGCTCAATCTCCGCCGAGGCCTCGACAATCAAGTTGCCCGAGTAGCCCACTGTGGCGATGTTTGCATCGGCCTTGAAAACAAGTGTGACGCCCGTCGGCCCGGCTGTGGAATTTTCAAGGCTGACGCCTCTGGGGGCATTGTCGAGGGAGAAGCGGACAGTGTCAAGGGCTGCCTGGAGCCGCCCTGGGAAGACCGTGGGCACCCTGACTTGCACCTGGGCCGTCCCGCCGAGGGGTATTTTTACGGGCGTGGCGGTGACTACCTGAATGCCGGGCACCCGTGCTCGCCACACCGCTGGCACCCGTTTGCCGCGCGGCGCCGCTACCAGAAGCTCTCCCCGGGCCACCAGGTGGTGGTAGGCGAAGGCCTGCATCATATCGTCGGCGGGCACCACGGGCCGGGTCTCCACCACGCCGCCGATTTCCGCCCTGCCCTCGAGCTGTAGCGAAAAGGGCTCCTGGGGTACATCACGGGGTGCATTTAGGGTCATCTGGAGGCTTTTTTCGGTCGCCGGGATGCGCCCGCCGCTGAGGGTATAGCCCGGCGGCGCGTCCTTCAAAACTATGTCTATGGGGCCGTCGAAGCCGTCCTTGCGCACGGCATGGACCGTGAGGACAACCGAGCGCCCAGGGGCCACATTCAGGCCCGAAGGGGTCACCCGGAGGGCGAAATCCGGCTGGGCCGGGCGCACCCGAAGGCGGTATGCGTACTCCTCGCCGCCCTGCCCCTGGCTGTCCCACAGATGCAGCAAATAGGTCCCATCCAGGGGCAGCCGCAGGCGCAAATAGGGGTCGGCCTGGTGCGTTATCAGGGCGGCTTCGGGGTCTTCCTGGTCGTCATTGGTGCCTATGACCGCGCCGTCCGGCCCGATGAGCCGCAGTGCTGCATCCAGGGGCGAGCCGAGCCGCCGCGCGTAAACTTCGGCCACCAGGTCTTCGCCCGCCCGGCCACTGATGGCGAAAATGTCCACGTCGCCGGCCTGCCCGATGCGGCCATTAACCGCCGCAGGCGCCGCCAGTTTCTGGGCCTTCTTCGGGTCGTCATTTGGCTCCGTTTCGGCCACGTCGGGAAGCGAGTCCACCATATACGGCACGCGATTGATTGGGGTCCGGTCGCCGGGGAGCGATAGGTATCTTACGGCCGGCAGTCCTGGTGTAGTGTCCAGGTCAAGTTTCTGAGCTGGCAGATTCCATCCGAAGAGCGCGGCCGTTGCGGGGGTGCCTTCCTGGGCGCCCAGAGGGAAGATATGGGTAATCAGCGGAAGCTCGCCCACGTATACCCGGTACACGAAATCCTCGCGGCCTCTGTAAATGGAATCATGGATTTCGAGGCGATATGGGCCGTCCCTGGGAATGTGCACGAGCAAAGCAGGGTCAGGGTCGAAGCGAAAGTCGTCACAGTAAGCAATCTCCTGGCCGGTGGGGTCGCAGATAGAAACGACGGCCTGAAACCAGCCCGGCACGGCATCGGCAAGATAGGGAATGAGGCGGCGGGCATGTACGCGCACCACCACCTTCTGACCAGCCCGCGCAACAAAGTAAAAGCGGTCAACGTCGCCAGGCATTATTTGCCCGTTGAAGACTACCGGCAGGTCTGAGGGCGGCGTGCCAGGCTCACCCGGAAACACCGGCTCCTGTTCCTGCATCTCCGGCAGGGCGGAGACTTCAAAGCGCACGGGATTCGTCAGGCCACCGGCGGTGACCAGCCGGATTTCCCGCTCACCCGGCTCGGCCTTCGGCGCCACCTTGATTTCGATTTCCACCATCTCGGCAATCTGGGCATTAGGCTGCTTCTTTGGGTTGAACAGTTTGGCGCGAAGCTCGGCCAGCTCGCGCGGAGTTTTGTTCTCGAGGTCCCGCAGCCAGGGATGATCGGGCAGCGGGGGCATTTCCATGGCTTCCTGGGCAGCGGCTCTGATGCCCCGGGCCGTCCAGCGGCGCTTAACCAGCTCCCGCAAAAACCTGGCCACCTGCCCCAGCTCTTGCTGGCTGAGCGGGCGGATGTACTCGGTCACCGACGCCGCGACGCCTTCCCCTGAAACATAGACATCCTCAGCGCCCCTGAGAAACTGGCCGCCCAGGGTGGCCTTTATCGTGGTTCCCTGGCGGGCGCCCGCGGGATAGATGTAGCCGATATACGGGCCTGTGGGCTGAGCCCAGGCCGGGCCGCATACAACTATCAGCGCAGCCGCCACACCCACCGCCGCTAATACCCGCCTGCGACGATTGACGAAGCCACCCATGGCTATCTGCCTCAGCCATCGTTCCGGGAAATCACCTGCTGGGGGAAACCCTTTGAAAAGGGTTCTCCCCCAGGCCCCCTTCCCAAACTTTTTCGTGCTGTTGAGGCAGCCACCAGCGTTTGCGTTCTGTCCCATCGTTCCGCGCAGGCGACGGTGGCTGCGCATCTCCGCCAGGGAGCACGAGCATTTACGGGGAGGGGGTGCAGGGGGAACCCCGCTTTTTGCTGAAAGGGGGGGTTCCCCTTGCTGGGGGAAACCATTTTGAAAAGCGTTGTCCCCCAGGCCCCCTTCCCAAACTTTTTCGTGCTGTTTCTGCCTACATGATTTCCCTGAGTGGCCCAGCGCCCTGCTCAGGCTTTTCATCAATGGGCATCACTTTCACATCAAGCCCGCGCGGATTGGGCAGTGGGCCATTGGGGTCAATGCCCAAAAGCTCATACATGCTGGCGAGAAGGTCCTGGGGCGAGACAGGGCGCTCGGCCACGTTCTCGCCGCGCTCATCTGAAGCGCCAACTACCTGACCGCCCTTGAAGCCCCCACCAGCCACGAGGTACGAGAAACACTGGCCATAGTGATGGCGGCCGCCATTCCAGGGCGCTTCCCAGGCGACTTTAGGCGTCCGGCCAAACTCGCCCCCACACCACACAATCGTGCTCTCTAGCAGGCCGCGGTCGGAAAGGTCCTGCAGGAGTGTGGCCAGGCCGTTGTCAAGCTGCGGCAGGAGCCGGTACATGGCCTGGAAATGCTCCTTATGCGTATCCCAGCCGCCGAAATTTATGGTGACATAAGGCACCCCGGCCTCAACGAGACGCCGGGCCATGAGGCACGACTGGCCGAAGGTGTTGCGCCCGTAGCGGTTACGCAAGTCATCTTTTTCTTGCGAGAGGTCGAAGATTTTTCGGGCGTCGCCGAGTATCATCTCGTAGGCTTTTGAGCGTGCTTCATCGAGCCTGGCGACCTGCGGATTGTCGGGCATGGCTTGCTTGAGGGCGTCGAGGGAGGCGAGTAAGTCACGCCGCCCGCGCTGGCGTTCGTCGGAGATGGCCTGCGAGACAATGCCCTCAACGACGAAACGAGGAGCATTGGGGTCGCCGCCCGTATAAAAAGGCTTGCAGCGCGGCCCGAGGAAGCCAGCCTCGTCAAAGCGACCAAGGGGAGAAGTGAGGACCATATAAGGCGGAATGAGGGACTCGTAGCCGCCGTCATAGCCCTTGAAGCGTGCAACCACGGCGCCCATCGAGGGGTAGACAATCCGCTCGCCCGGCTGGCGGCCCGTCTGGACGATATAAGCTGCAGTTTCGTGACCGTTGTTGCCGTGGGTCATGCTGCGGATAAGGGCGTATTTGTCGGCTTGCCGGGCAAGCTGGGGCAGTAACTGGCAGATGCGGATGCCGGGCACATTTGTCTCGATGGGGTTGTTGAGGGGGCCGCAGTAGTCGTAACCTGCTTCCGGCTTTGGGTCGAAGGTGTCCAGGTGCGGCGGGCCGCCCCAGAGCCAGATCTGGATCACTGCCTTAGCTTTTGCTGCCCTGGCCGCCTGGGGAACCGCGCCAGCAGCAACCTGCGCAAACACTCGCCCGCGGTCAAGCAACACCGCTGCCCCTGCGCCGAAAAACAATCTCAATATCTCGCGGCGCGTAAAGGTGGCCTCTCGCGTCTCACCGTCACGTTCTCGCTCACCCATTTCGACTCCCCTGCCTGACCTACAAGGTCTGCCCTGGGGCCCGCAGCTTCTCTCGTGATTCTGCCTCGATTCAGCCACCATCTGGCCGCGAAGCTCCTGGGCCTGGCTTTTCCTGGGGGAATCCCTTTGAAAAGGGTTTTCCCCCAGGCCCCCGTCCCAAACTTTTTACGCTGTGGGTGGAGCGGGTTTTCGGGCGTGGGTGCAGGTACTGACGCTCTGGTACCTGGCTGACCGGCTGGCCGCAGCATACGCCAGCCGGAGGAGCTTGCAGCGCTCCCGAAAATCCGCCCCACCCAAAGACACCGTCACCACCGCCCCACCGCCGCCGGTCCCGCGCCGGCCCGGTGCCTCCGCGTCTCCGCCAGGGAGCATGAGCATTTACGGGGAAAGGGTGCAGGGGAAACCCCGCCTTTTGCCCAAAAGAGAGTTCCCCCTGCTGGGCGAAACCCCTTTGAAAAGGATTCTCCCCCAGGCCCCCTTCCCAAAGTTTTTCGCACTGTTTTCACCGCATGCCCCCTGGTTTATGGCCAGGTGTCACCGCGCAACAGCCTCACGCCATGGCAAGGGTTTTTGGTCAGTGCCTGTACAGGAATTCAGTCGAGTTTATCAAAGCCCAGGCCAGGTCCACAGCGGCGTCAAAAGCCCCCAGGCCCGAGGTCTCCCAGTACTTTTGCGCTGCGGATATTTCTTCCGTCGTTGGAGCGCGGGAAAGGATGAGCAGGTAGATGGCACGGATGGCCTGGGCCGCGTCGCCTTGCGCGGAGAGCACAGCCTGCCGCAGGCGCTTGCTTTTCGCGATGCGCTCGTGCACGTCCGTCGAGTTGAGAAGATACAGGGCCTGGGCCGCTGAGGGCTGATTACTGCGCTCCGACATGAGGCCGGTGTCGCGCGGCGGCCGGCCGAACATCTCCAGGAACGAGCTGGTGATGCTGCCGTCGGCGAGCTGGATGGTGCGCTGGTCTTCGGGGATATAGGTGAAGGGCTCCGGGATAGGGCTTGAGTAGCTCTCACTGGTGCCAGCTATCCAGTTCAGGGCGTCAATGAGAACCTCGGCGTCGAGCCGCCGGACCGGGTAGTAAGCAAAAAGCGCCTCGGCCTGCGGGTCCTTGCTGCGAGGGATACAGGATTGCTGGTAGGTGCGGGAGTTGAGGATGAGGCGATAAATGTGGCGCAGGTCATATTTGGCGGCCACGAGTTCCTTTTCCAGGTAGCTGAGCAGCTCTGGGTTTGACGGCGGATTATCGGGCCGGATGTCGTCCGGTTCGTGGATGATGCCGCGGCCGAAAAGCCATGCCCAGATGCGGTTGACAACGCACCGGGCAAACCAGGGATTTTTCGGGCTGATGAGCCAGTCGGCGAAGACGATGCGCGGATCCTGGCCGGGCGCTATCGTGGTTTTGGTGCCGTCGGGTAAGACCGCGTCCAGCGGGCCGGAAGCCTGCGGGTCAATGTAGACAATTTCTTCCTTCCACTCGCCGGTTTTCTTATATGCCACGCGCGAGAAGAAAGCCGCAAGTTGGGTGCGTTTTTCCGCGGGCCATGTCCCCAGGCGCGTCCCCATGAAGGTCAAAGCAACCGCTTCAGCGATGCCGGTTGCATCACGGCTCGCCACGGCGCGGTAAAAGTTCACCGGGGGGACGCGGAAGTTGCTGCCGCTGGAAGTCAGCAGCGCCCGCGCAAACTTGTCGTAGGGCATGTTCTGCTTAACTGCGTCGCGAATCCAGCGGTGATAGGCCTGGACGGCGTTGGGCCACAGGTTCACCGGAAACTCGGCCTTGACGCGCAGGACGTCGCACCACTTGAGGGCCCAGTAATCGGCAAATTCCTCGCGCTGAAACAGGGCCTCGATGAGCTTGGCCCGCTTGTCGGCAGCACGGTCTTGGAGAAATTTGAGGACTTCCTGAGGGTCGGGGAGCGTGCCGATGACATCCAGGTAGACGCGGCGGATGAAAACCTCGTCGGAGCAGGGCAGCGCTGGCTCTATGCTCTTCTTGCGCAGGGCCGCCAGCACCAGATTGTCCACGCCGTTGGCGGAGGTGGCCCAGGTATCTGTCTCGAAGGGCTGCAGGGGCGCAGCCCACGCGGCGCGGGCACTGTAAAGGACGGCTGCGGCCACCGCAACCAGCAGGGCTCTGCTCACATAACCCCTCCTCGCGCCTGGCTGCGTTGGGACATGGTAATGCATTCTACCTTTATGCAATAGTTTATAACGCTTCCATCAGGGAACTGTTCGCGCAGGTCCAGGCGGGTCCTTTTGGTTGTCTGGGCGAACGTCGCAGAGGAATGGGCGTTTGTCAAGGCGAAAGAGAACGTGCGGCAGCCGTAGAGCGGTTTCTGTGTCTATCAGGTGGGACTTTCCTGGAGGTGGCGGTGTAAGAGTGGGGCGGCAGCGAGGGCGCTCAGGCAGGAGGTAGGGACATGAAACAGGCAATTGCCATGGTGGTTGCTGTCGCCATAGCGGCTTTGGGTTTTGCGGCTTTGGGTGGGCATCTGTGGGCGCAAGAGATACTTTCGGTGAAGGTGGAGCCGTCAGGCCTGGTCCGGGTCATGCGCGGGAATGTGCCGCTTGCAGCCATCGAGTTGAACGCCCATGGGCCCCAGTGGAAGCATGCGCCGCAGGAAAGCGCAACGGCCGAAATGGTCCGCCCCGCAGAAGGTGATGACCGGCGTGTTGTTGGGACGCTTCCAGTCCCGAACACCGACGGGGGTGCTGTTAAGTTTAGCGAGGTGGTGGTGCTGGCTGGCCAGGGGCTGCGACTGGAATACGACGTGGCCGTCGCCAGGGGGATGAAGCTGAACGGTCTTCAGGTTTCGATTCTGTTGCCGGCTGACCTGTATGCCGATAAGGAAGTCCTCATCAGCCACCCTGACGCCGAGCCGCAGGGCGCGACGTTGCCGAAGGAGCAGCGGGGGGAGGAGTTTTACGTCTGGGGCGGCGAGGGCCAAAGGGTTGATGTGGCCAAGGGCACTAAGGACGCCCTGACTCTTGAACTGCTCGCGCCGGCGGATATTCTCATTTACGACCTGCGGCGCTGGGAGCGGCCCGAATTTGAAATCCGCTTTCCAGCCATTCACGAAGACCAGGGCTACGACGTGTCCGAGGATGACCTGTTCCACCTTGACCTGACGGCGACCTTTGCGGGACAGCTCAAGCTCGTCGGGCCGTGAATCCATATTGTCCCGTTGTCCCGAACTGCAGCAGGTAGCGGGACTACGCGAACCCGCGTAAGGGACCTTTTCTCGGGGAACCCCCTTGGGGAGACTATTGCGAAAGCTAGTGTCAGCTGCGCCCGAGCGAGGAAAGTGTGTTGGTAGCGACCGTAGTGGTGCCCAGACCCCGTTGGCTTCTTGAGAGAGAGGAAACTGTACAGCGTTGCGCACCCGACCTTTTGCCTGTGATGGCGGCTGGGGGCCCGGCAGGTGGCTTTTGCGACAGGCTCCCTTGAAAGGAGTTATCCACGAGGCTTCTTTGCCAAACTTTTTCGTGCTGCTTCTACCACGCGTGCGCGTTGTGTGAGGTGCGAGCTGCAGCAGGCCAAGAAGCAGGTGGAACCAGCGCTGTTGCCCCGGTCGAGCTGAGGCCTAAAACCCTTGTGCTTTTCAAGGACCCACAATTGTGACAAACCAGGCGGTATTCAGTGACATGGCACGGCAGCGGCTGGCGCGAAGCTGGAGCCATTAGTGGCGGGTCGCCAGGAAGTGCTTGCGGAGTTCTGTCAGGGCGGGCGTGTCAGTGCCGTCTTCGCGAATAAGGGAATGGGTGCGCGGTTCGTGGGCAACGACAGTGCGCCAGCCCCAGATGCTGAAGCCAGCGCCTGCCTTCCGCAGGTGGTCGGTCGCCTGCGCCAGGAACTGAGCTTGAAGCTCTTCATCGCGTTGGCGGTCGGCTGCAGGCTGTTTTCGCACATCCAGACCCAGCTCGCCGCAGAAAAGGGGGACGTCCGGATATAGCTGGCGGGTGGCCTGGACTTTCTCCCTCAACGCGGCGAGGTTTGCCTCGAGTCCTCCCGCAAGGCCATGGTCGTAGTAGTAGCCGATGGAATAGAAGTCGCAGGGGCTTGGCAGCGGCAGGGCGCCATCGGCGGCCGTCAGGTCCAGGCCGATGGGCACAAGAAAGTCATGCAGGCCCACCACCGCGTTAGGGTTACCTTCTCGGACAGCCGCGACCATTGGCGGGACGATCTGGCGCATCAGCCACCCGCACCAGCGCTGGTGGTCTGCCCATAGTTGCCATCGCGGCCGGTGCTCGATGTCCACAGGGGTGAGAGTCTCCCAGGTGTACTCCGCGCCCCAGCGCCCGTTCCAGTAATTGATGTCAGGGTTCACATCGCGTGCCCAGCGGCGAAAGGATTCAACGCACTCGGCTCGCTCATTAGGCCTGTATAGCAAGGTCGCCGGCAGTATCTCTTCGGTGCATAGCAGGTAGAAGACGTTGCCAATATTGGCAGTGGCGGCAGCCATGCGGCGCAGGAAGGCGAGATGGTGGCGGCGAGCGTCTTCTAATAGTGGCCAGACGGGCACATCCAGGCCCTCAGGCCCCCAGCCCTCGCCAACGTAGGCCAGAGCCAGGGCAACCCACATGTCCCGGGCCTGTGCCGCCGCGCAGATTTCTCGCAGCCGCTCGACACGGTCTTCCCGCCACTGCTCCGGCTCCACTCGCGGCTCGTAGTCGGCCCAAACATTCACAACCCATACCGTATTAAAGCCATTTTCCTTCATCCGGTCTAAGTCTCGCTGCCACGCCGCAGGGTCAAGGGCCTGCTCGCCGAAGAGGTAGTTTGAGACGCAGCGCACCCTTGGCAGGTCTGCCACGGTAAAGGCCACGGCCCACCCAGGCCTTCCTGCTGTTGAAAGGACGCCTATCGCCGCCGCCAGATAAGTGACTCTAAAGCCTGGGCCGCGTCTACTTGTTATTCCCATGGTGCCTGCAGCCCTCTTGTTCCCCATTCCCATGAACTTGCGGCCTGAATGCCTTTCAGCGTCTCTGCTTGCGCCTAACGGGACAGGGACTCCAGGTGAGCGGGCAGAGAGAATATTCTGGGACTGCTGGTAGTCTCTAGCCGTACCTGGCGGCCTGAAGCCCTAAAAGACTGCCGCTGGCCACTTGGATGCGTCGCTGTGATTGTGCTCGGGCCCGTGGTCTTTTTGAGCACGGCAGTGAGGGTGCATGGCTTACCTTCGGTCCAGAGCACAAGCCTTGCCTCGCCGCCACGCGTGAATTCGAAGGCATATATGTCCTCGCCCAGCCGCCAGCGGCGACGGAATTTAGCGTCAGCGAGCTCCCGTGTTAGGGCTGCGTAGGCGAACAAGCCCGGCCGTGCAAAGCCCTCGTAGTCCACCAGCGCCGTCGCCTGCACCTTGTCAACAGAATATGGGTACGGCCAGCGCAGAGCGTGCCAGAATACCACCGCCACGCCATTTGCGAGAAGGTGGGCATAGCGCTTGAAGACGTACTCAGCCTGGTTGCGGTCATCGGGGTCGAGCATTGGCACCTGAGTGGTCTCGGTGACCCAGATGGGCTTTTCGGCGCCGTAGCGGCGACAGGTTTGGTGGATGTAGTCGAGCAGGTCTTGGGTGGTCTTAAGGTCGGCGTAGAAGTGAAAGTCGTAAATGTCACAGTAGCGAGCAAGGCCTGCGGCGAGGGACTCTTCCCAGCCCTGGCGGCGGCACTGCAGTTCCGTGATGCTGCCGCCCACGACGATGCAATCGGGGTCTTCGGCTTTCGCTGCGGCGTAGCCAATGCGCTGCGATTCAACGTATGCTACTGGGCCGTCGCGATGGAAAACGTCGAACTCGTTGCCCAGTTGCCAGTAGCGCACGTAATGGCGGAAGCGGCGCACCGATTCGCGGATGAAATCGGCATATTCCTGCTCGGTGAGGTCGCCGCGCAGGAAGGCATTAGCCGCATTGACGAGCGGGACGTAAGCGATGCCGTAGCGGCGCGCCCAGTCCATCGGGCGCTCGGCCCAGCTCCAGTTGGGCCGCACCCATCGCACGCCCAGCCGCTGTAGCAACGGCCAGCTACCGTCGGAGAGCAGGCCAAAGGGCGAACTTTCAGGCGGTCCGACGGGCGTGCGTTTCGGGAGAAAGCCGAAGCCCTTGCGCAGCTCCGCCTGGGTTTGGCCGTCGGCTTCCAGGACGACCTTTACGGCGAGGTATTCTTCATGCGGGAGCTTGGCTGGCTCACCTAAGGTCAGGATGACGCTTGTCTGCTGGCCGAGGTCGGCGGTCACTTCAGCCCGGCCGCTATTCAGGACGCGGCCGTCGCAATCGGTTACTTCAAAACGCAGTACGGCCTGCGGATTCTCGGTGGAAACATTCCGCACCTGGGCTGTGAGCTGCGGGGTTTCCCCGGGGTCGAAAATCGCCGCGTCGCGCGCAGGTCTCACAGAAAGCTCCCAGGTCGGCTGCTGCGCCCTTGCACGCAAAAGGCCACTGCCAAAAACCAGTGCCATTCCCGCAGCCATGGCCCACAGGGTTTTCACTTGCCGCGCACCTTCCGGGTTTGTTCCAGGGAAAGCGGCGTCAGCCTCACATCGTCGAACCATACCTTTCCTACGGCGTCCTGGAGCAGTAGATATACGTTTACGAAGTCTGTCTCCGGCTGAAATTCCCGGAGCACGACGCTAACCTCATGCCAGTCCTGCTTGCCGCGCCCATAGCAGAACTCCCAGGTATGGTCCTGGGAATACCACCATCCAAAGCCCTCGCCGTTTGCCTTGAAAGGAATAAGCTGGACGCAGGAGAGGCCCTCTTGCAGGTCGGTTTTTATCTTCAGCGACAGCCTGTAGGCGCGGCGGGGGTCAATGCGCACGTGCACCTGAACGACCGTGTAGCTGCACTCGGGAAAGCCGTCGAAGCGAAGACTGCGATGGCCCGAGGCTGCCGCTGTATCGTCTATTGCAGGCTGGCCGTGCTCGACGTACCAGCCGGCCAGGCCATCCTCGAAGCCCGGATTCGTCAGCAGATTTTCCGGGAGCGCGGCGTCGTCAAAGCGCAGGCCCGCGTAGTCCTCGTCGGTGATTGGTTTCTGGCCACCCAGGGGAACTCCGACGCCCTCGTAGGTCAGAGCAAATTCGTCAAACCACGCCGTGCCAAGGCCCTTTACCCAGACGTATGCATACATTCGCACGGCCTCTGCTGGCAGAGGTGGCACCGGCACCACGACGAGCGTCCAGTCATTGGTGCCGCGCAGGTAGGAAGCATCGCCAAGGTCCAGGAAAGGCAGCGGCCGGCCCTCGGCATGAGGCTGTAGGGCCAGCGCCGCCTCTCCCTCGATGGCCTCGGTCTTCATCCACGCCCGCAGCACGTAGCGCTTGCCCGGCTCGACGGGGACGCCGGAGAGGTGCAGGGCAGCGCGCGTCTCGCCCGGAGCCCCCTCGATGCGCAGCGATGCCTTGCCGTAGCGCTTCATCTGCCGGTCAAAGGTGACGCCCGGCGTGCCGCCCTGCATCCAGCCAAGATCACGCCAGCCTGCCTCGTCCCAGTACCCCTCGAAGCCACAGTAGTTGAGCACGCCCTCGGGCCAGCGAGCTACAGCTGGCGCACTGAGGCAAAGCACCACTACAGTGGCCCAGGCTGCGGACCACACGTGTAGAACATCCCTTGGCTGTCTCCCCGTTCTCTCCTGACCGGTCACTGCAACCCCACGCACAAGGCACAAAGGTTATTTCTTTTCCGTGGAGAACCCTTCAAATAGGGTTCTCCCCAAGGTCCTCTTCCCAAACTTTTTCGTGTTGTCTACGCCACACACCCATCTTTTGTTGGGACGCCCGCGAGGACCAGCCAACCTACCTTACAATGCCGGTGAGTTACATCCGACGAACGCTCTACACGCCCGAAAGCGTCCCCTCAAAGCCCCACATATGACCTTTCGTGGCCCTCACGCGCACCACCCGCCCAACCAGCTCTCCTCCGCCGGCGAAAACCATGACCTTGTTCTGTCTTGTCCGCCCCCTAACGTAGCCAGTATGCTTCTCGTCGCGCTCTTCCACCAGCACTTCGAACTCGCGGCCCACCTGGGCCTCGTTGACTTCGCGGGCGATGCGGTTTTGAAGAGCGATGAGGCGGGCCAAACGGTCAAGTTTTTCCTTCTCGGGTATCTTGTCGGGCATGGTCTCCGCGCGCGTGCCCGGGCGGTCGTCATATTTGAACATGAAGGCCTGGTCGAAACGAATCTCCTCGACGGCGCTAAGAGTGCGCTGAAACTGCTCTTCGGTCTCGCCCGGGAAGCCAACCATGAGGTCAGTGGTGATGGCTATGTCGGGGATAAGCTCGCGGGCGCGCTGGACGATTCGGCGGTAATGGTCATACGTATAGCCGCGGCCCATGCGGGCAAGGATTTCGTCGTCGCCAGCCTGGAGAGGCAGGTGAAGGTGCTCACAAACTTTCTCCAGGTCAGCTATGGCTCTGAGCAATCCCTCGGAGCAGTCCTTCGGGTGCGAGGTTATGAAACGAATGCGGTCAAGGGCCGGGACGGCATTGACCATAGCTAGCAAGTCGGCAAAGGTAATCGGGTGAGCAAGACCGCGACCGTAGCTGTTCACGTTTTGGCCCAGAAGAGTCACTTCGCGGTAACCGGCGGCGACGGCAGCCTCCACCTCTGCAAGAATGGCCTGAGGGTCGCGGCTGACTTCCCTGCCGCGGGCGTAGGGGACGATACAATAGGCGCAGAAGTTGTCGCAGCCGTAGCTGACGTTGATGAAGGCGCCGAGGCCGGGATGGCGGCGGGTTGGCAACCCCTCGGGCACGCACTCGGTGGTGTCACGCAGGATAGTGCGGCCTCGACGGGCCATGGCTTCAGTCAGGGCCTCGGCGAACCGACCAACATTTCGCGGCCCGAGGACGACGTCCACGAAGGAGGACCGCTCTGCAATACGGTCGCCGACAATCTGGGCCATGCAGCCGCAGACGGCAATGATAAGGCCTGGCCGCCGCTGCTTGAGCCGGCCCAGCTCTCCCAGGCGCGAGTAGACTTTGTGATGCGGCCG
>JANZZA010000204.1 GCA_026419655.1 Armatimonadota bacterium
CGACGCTTTGAGGTTTCCTTCGGTGGGTTGCAAGAGGGGCCCCTTGAGGGACAGGGGGGCTGGCAAATCTTTGGCTCCGGCATCGGCATTGAAGTAGTTGCCGAGGGTCGCTCTGGCGACTACGACCCACGCGCCGTGGCCCAGGGATTCGGCTCGGATTGCTGGGCCGGCATCTGGCACGGCCTTGTCCTGGACCCGAATAAAAATATCGTCATGCAAGTTGACGCTCGTCTGCCCCAGCCGCTTCAAGACAACAGCTTTTTCGAAGTCTACCTTAACCGCGGAAACGTCCATGCGGACCACGCCTTCGGGATGGGCATAGTTGGGGGCAGAGAGGGCGGCGAGCCAGACCAGGTCGGCGTGCGCAGGGACTCGGCCGGGCCCCGTGTCCTCACTTCGGCCAGGCTTGTGCCCGGCCATTGGTACCGCCTGCGGCTGGTCGTACCTGCCGGCAGCAACAGGGCCCGGATGTTTTTGTACGACTTGACCGCCGGCGAAACGGAATTCAGACAGCTAACTTGCGCAGACGGCGCAGCGGAAACAGTGATAACGTCGGGCGAGAGCTGGTCGCCCCCGCTGGCGGAGCTGGACGCCCTGGTGCTGCGATTGGGCGGCGGCGCCCAGGTCGCGAGCGTGTTGATACATAACGGCGATGCAGAGTAGAGGCTACCCGGTCACAGGGCAGCAAGACTGCCAACGCGCTTTATGGCGACCCGAATGAGACCCGCCCAGATCGCGCCGGCGTGAGCGAGGCGGGCTGCCACCAGACGCGCTTGGCCTCGCGAGGGCAGCCCATCCCTCGCTAGCCGTGTGCGCAGCGGGAAGAGGAGCTGGTGCGACAGTGAGGCCAGCATCAGTTATCCCGAAAGCCCGCGCATGGTGACCCCGCTATGGCGACCTGCGGCTCGCACAATGCAGCCATCCACATCAGTTATTGCGAAAGCCTGCGCACGGTCGCCCCGGCCTCCGATGACCTTGTCCAGTGGGCCTGCGCACTCAAGGGAGAAGTCGTCTGCCGGGCAGGAGTGACCGTCATGTGCTGTCCGTGAACGGTGCGTCAACACCGGTACCACGACTAAGAGCGCGCATGCAGCGAAAAGGTCTAGCCGTGGACGCAAAAGCGGCCTATGTCAATGTACGGCCCGGATTTCGGCCAGATAAGGTTTGTATTCCGAGTCCATGATGGCGAGCTGCTGCCTGATAAGAAGTCGCATGCGCTTAGCGGGCTCAAGGCAGAAACGCTCGAACTCGTCGGCCGACAGGCGCAAGTCCGGGAATAGCACTCGCAACAGGCCTGCAGCTATCCGCTGCACCGCCACAATGTCTCGCAAATCCCCCTCGGCCTCGGTGTGGCTTTTGACATAGTCCATGTATTCCGTGCGCGCCCGAAGGGCGTGCAGTATTTCTGACAAATAGTCCGCACGCAGCCCAAGGCCTTCGGCCAGATGCTTTTTTTGGATCCGGGGCAGCTCCCAGCCAGGTATCAGAGCGTGAAATCTGTCGAGAAGCGCCGTGGCGTCCGGTCCATGTAACCATCCTGGCAGAGTGTCGAAATAGCAGCCGTATCTGCCCTTCTCTTGAGCAGGCCTGCCGTCGGAAGCGATGGGTATGTTAGCAAGAAGTCCGAAACTGGCCTCTGAATTGCCTGAAAAGCCCATCACGCGGAATTCGCCACTCTCAAGAAAGCCCTTCAGGGCTCCCAGCACTTCTCCTTCTTCTCTCAGTTGAATAGTCTGTACTTCGTCCAGAATAACCGCGTCGTATTTAGTTATGACGCCGGGGGTCCTGGCGGCCATGTCATAAAAGAGCTTGGCGCGCGTCACAACGCCCCCGCTGATTAGCCAAGCGTACTTGGACAACTGCGAGAAGACGAATGATTTGCCCGTCCCCTTGGGGGCCAGCTCGATGAGATTCAGCCGGGGCTGTGTAAGAAGACACAGGCGCGCGATAAGCCATGACTGTTGTTCAAACGAATACCGCGCTGGGTTATAACCCATACTTGTAACGATCAGAGCGCGCCACTCATCCAGGGAAAAGCGGGCTCTTTGCGCGACGAAATAGTCCAAATCCCCTATTGCGGTCTGCATCGGTTGGAACTCTGTCATCCAAACTTCTCCACCGGCCTCCCGCAACCGGTACTCCAGACGGCCAGCGCCCCACACAGGGCCGTACAGCAGCAAGGGGTTTTTC
>JANZZA010000210.1 GCA_026419655.1 Armatimonadota bacterium
GCGACCGAAAAGGCAACTTCTTCTCCGGCGCGGATATTTCGCCCGGCGCGCATGTTCAAGTGGGCTTCGAAGCATTGCATCTGCCACTCGCGGTCGTCCTGGACCATTGCGTCGGCTATGGCGCCTTCCATCGGCCTCACGACAGCCAGATAATCGCCCAGTTGCCAGGCGGCCCATGTGGGGGCGTTGGTAGAAAGGATGTGGCGCGGCTGGGCCTGCTCTCTGGGCAGGCTTTTCGCCAGCCCGAGGTCTTCTACACCCAGGATAACCCTTCCCTGTCCCGCCCAGTGTTCTGTTGGCACCCTCACCAGCAGTCGCACACCCTCAGTTTCTGCCTCGGTCGGGAAACGCAGCCGGTATGCGATGATTAGGCGCCCGTCCGCGCCCGCAGTCACCCTTTCCTCGACCTCAACGGTGCCTTCTTCGCCCTCATGGCGCCCCGAAAAAACAAAGCTGCGACCGTCGGGAGATCGCTCGACGGCTTGCGGCTGCCAGTCTTCCTGGCCAAAAATTGCGCCATTCCATCCTACCACGGGCACGAGCACAAAGACCTCTGAAATCGGCGGCCCATCGCCCCAGCGCACATTCCTCACAACCCCGTGCTCGTCAACGTCAAACTGGAGTTCTTGGGCCGCCGCTGCCTGGAACCCAGCCAACGCGCCAAGTGTTAGCACCATTGCGGGCAAGCGAATTCCCATCCGGGAGGAACCAAGCATGAAACGCATGGCCGTGCTCACCATCCTCGTAGCGACCTGCCTGGCCGCTGGTGCGGCAGCTCAACAGGATGTGCCGGAAGACGTCGGTAAACTCTGCGGCGACACCGTAGCGGCCCTCCAGAAAACCGACGCCGCCCCTCTGCGGGACCTGTTTTCCGTGCAGGCGAGCTCTTTCCTTGCTGCTCAGGGCGACCAAGTGATCCACCTCGGCCGCGCCAGCCTCAAGGATAAGGAGACCTGGGCCGACCAGCCTCTCTTCGGTCCCCAGACGTTCTTTTCGGAAATCAAATACTCCGAGCGCCTTTACGCCGGGCGCGTCGAAGCCAAGCTCAACGACGGGGAAAGAGACTATATCTTCGATGGGATATGTCTAAACGAAGGCCAGCGCAAGAAGTGGCTGATGCTAATGGTGCGGCCGGACCAGGCGCCCGAGGATGCGGAAACGCACAGGAGTCAGCTACTGCAGTGGCTAATGAACTGGCAAAGCGCCTTCCGTCGCGCCGACCTGGACAGCCTGGTAAAGCCGCTGGCGGAGAAGGATATAGCTTTGGCCGTTGTCGGTCCGGACTACGGTTTCTATGTGCTCTACGATCCCAACCAGGTTAAGGCGCTACTGGCCCAGGCCGTCTACATGGGCGCCATCGAGCTGGGCACGGCAGCAGAGCCAATAATCGAACCACGACCGCCCCTGGCGTCAGCCTCGGCCCGCTGGCAGGTAACCGTCGGCGGCATGCAGGCCGGTACCATGGATGCTTATCTACATCTGTTCTTGCAGGATGGCCAGTGGCGCGTAGCCGCCCTCTGCGGCCTCCCGCCTGCCCAGTAACGCCCGCTGCCCTAGGCACCTCGTTAGCTTAATGAATCTCATCCGCCAAAACTTGTCTCTGAAAAGCTGCAACAGCTTGCTGGGGGACACCCTTTGAAAAGGGTTGTCCCCCAGGCCCCCTTCCCAAACTTTCTCGTTCTGCTTCGACCGCGCACACCGTCCTTTCCTTTGCGGCGTTTGTGACCATAGTTGCCAGAGTGCTAAGATAAGATGCGCTGACGCCAACCTTGCGGGGCTAACAACTATCATCCACCCACCCAGGAGGCCAGCAAGTGAGCGCGAGTTACGACCCCTACGATTTCAGAGCCATCGAGGCTAAATGGCAGGCCATATGGCGCGACCGAGACCTGTTCCGCGTCGAAGCCGGCGGTGACCGGCCAAAGTTCTATTAC
>JANZZA010000215.1 GCA_026419655.1 Armatimonadota bacterium
GCCACGAGGCGGGTCTAAAAGTATTGCTGCACTCCTGTGGAAACGTGCGTCCCCTCGTGCCGGACCTGGTGGATGCCGGTCTGGACTGTCTCCAGCCCCTCGAAGTGAAATCTGGAATGGACCTCGTAGAACTAAAGCGGACCTTCGGCGACCGGCTGGCATTGATGGGCGGCATTGACGTGCGCGCCATGGCTGCCGAGGACCCAGCCGCTATTGAAGAAGAGATTGCTACCAAGCTCCCCATCGCTATGGAAGGGGGCGGCTACATCTATCACTCCGACCACTCGGTGCCCGACAACATAAGCTTCGAGCGGTATTGCTACGTGCTCGACCTGGTGCGCGAGTACGGGACTTACCGCAGGTAGCGCCCGAAGGAGCAAACTACGCACGACCGCGCGCCGGCACGTGACAATGCCAGCTTAAAGCAACCGCGTCTCACCTAGTCAGCTATCTACGAGCAGTCCTATTCCACTCCGGCAGGAAACGCCAATGCCCCGTAGCGAGGAGGCCACGCAAGGCCTGTCAGCCGGATGCTGGAAGCATTGTCAGCTCCGCCGGCAAGCATTAGTAGGGACGAAACAAAGGGTTCTCAGGAACTGTGTGCCCCTAGGCCGGGGGCGGTTCCCTGTCTTCTTCGGCGCTGGCGATGAGACTTGGTTCCCAAACGACGGTAATCAGACGGCTCAGACAACGCCCGCTGGGACACACTCCACGAGCGAGACGAGAGACCGCACCTGGGCCAGCCGCAGGGCCCATTCGTTCAAAGCCCATCGCTCCCATCAGCCACAGGCCCATAAGTTCTTTGCCCGTGCTGAGCCACCCACAGGTGGGACACACAGCACGGATGCTGTCCCGTAACATATTCGCAGCCTGCTCGCTCGTCATGCCAGCAGCCTTGAGAACGTCCATGATGCTGGCACAAAGCTCGTCAAAATCGCGGATGAGGATAGTAGCGCGGGCACCGCGAGCCTCGGCCACAGCCTGCACCAGGCGATCTCTGGCCGCTGCGCTCTCCCTTTCGTTCATGCCTTCAACTTTGCCTCGAATCCACTTCAAGGCATCGCCCAGCCTCATAGTAATCTCTTCATCTCCCCTGGCTCATCGGGGCTCTTGCCACAAGTTTGAACATCAAACCCTATTATATCATCTTGGCAATGGCAAAGTCATTTAGCGCCGCAACTTGACCCCGCCTTTTGCTCATCTTGGATGGGTACAGAGCATTAAAGGTTGCTGACGGACGGCTTCGGTCATGAAAACCATAAAGAGGTTTGTCGGCATATGCCTCCACTCTTCTAAGTCTCTTCTGCCAGGCGCAATTTTCTGGAGCGGGCTGGGCCGGCGCTAGAGAGTTAAGCAAGAGAGACCTGAGACTGCACACGACAACACATGGCCACAGTTGTGTCTGCGACATTCTGCACCTGGCCCGCCGAATTGCCAGGGCAAAGCACACACTCATGGAAACCACGCAGGCCCGGCGATGCGCCAGTGGTGGTAAATGCGCAGACAATCGAAGAAATCCGAGGCCGCGCGGCCCGCCCATGCGCCAGTGGTGGTGAAGGTGGGAATGGTGGGAGCTGCAAGGCGAGGTCGCGCCGGAAGGCCTCAGCGCAAAAGCGGAGAAAACAGCATCATCTCGCGAGCGGCGGGCCGGTCCGTATGGTCGCCTGGCAGTGCGCGGACCTGCCATAGTCTTGGTCCGAGTCGTAGAAAAACGCTCGGTAGAGCAGGCTGGAGGCGGGGCGGGCACAACTACTTCCGCGGGCCTTCGGCTCACGCACCGCAGGCACCTAGAGGTGACAAATGACTGCACGCGAGAGGTACGTGGCTTGTTTGACTTATGGCGAGTTTGACCGTCCCTTTCTTCTGGAAGGGGGACCGTGGCAGGCCACCCTTAACCGGTGGAAGGAAGAAGGACTGGAAGAGGACTCCCCGCCAGAGTACGCAGAATGTGACCCGAGGATTGGTG
>JANZZA010000305.1 GCA_026419655.1 Armatimonadota bacterium
GCATGATATTGACACCCGCCTGCGACAGGACATAGCGGTAGAGGGCACGGTCAGGCGTGGTCCTAAGCTCCACAGGGTCGGCGAGATAGAAGACCTGCCCCTTGGCGGCGGCATGGCGGAGAAGGACAGGCTGGCCAGCCGACCGGGCAAGTACTTCGGCGCCCGCCGGGGAGACCCTGACGCATGGCGCGGCGTCAAAGACCGGGAGGCCGTCCGCTGCAGGCTCCAGCGGCCCCGCCCGGACCGGCGTCTTTCCCGGCTCATAGACAATACCGCCGTCCTGCACGCCGCAAAGTTCCGCCAGCCGCCCCATGCGATTACGCCGCCGGCGCTCGTCATAGCTCAGGTCTCCGGAGAGGTAAAGCGTCCCGCCGGTCCGCACAAATTCCATCAGCCGCCGGTAGGTCTCATCGCTAACGGCAAAGGGGGCCGTATAAAAGACCACCCGCGCCTCGGCGGGAAGCTTCTCGATATTCATATCGTGCAGGACGCCAAAGGGCACGCCACAGCGTAGCAAGGTGTCAATGGCGCGCAGGGCGGGCGGCCATTCACCGTCCCGTCCGCCGAGGATGTGCAAATCGGGCAGGACTACGTAGACCTGCGGCGGGGCGTAGGCCAGGCGGAGTTTCTCAAGGCAGTGAGCCAGGGCTGAAAAGACATGCATTTGGCCCTTGGGCACAAGGTCGCACGGGTACAGCAGACCCCAGGGGAAAATGCACGATTCCATATCCTTCCAGTCCCAGTTGCAGGCAAGAGAGCCCGTGGCGCCGAGGCAGGCATGGACCAGATGCCAGTACCAGCGGCGGACTTCCTTCTCCGGCGCCCAGCCCCAGCCCCCTTGCTCGGCGAAGCTAGGATGGCTCCGGCGCGAAAATTCGCCCACGGCAAAGCCCATGCCCTCGGCGCTATGGTCGTAGTACTTCAGTTGCGCCGGCTGGTCGAGCCAGTAGCAATGAATGTTCACAAAGTCGCAGTGGCGGTTGGATGGCCCGGCGTCGCCACCGGGCAGGAGATAATACTCGTCGGTGATGGCATGGCGCGTGTTGACGGCGCGCATTGCCCCGCAGTTGGCTGTAAACCAGCGCTCTACCAGGCGCCGGCGGAAAAGGTTTAGGTCCAGCCAGCGCAGGTCGTGAAAGCCTTCTGGGTCAGGAGGATAGGCGAAGGGCAAAGCGCCGAAGGCTGCCTGGTCGCCCCACGTCTCCTTCAGGGCAGCCTCGTCGCCGCCGTAAAGTTGGCGCAGGAAATCGTTGTACAGGCCCCGCAGCTCTGGGTGGTCACTGGCGTCCACAGGCGCTTCGTTCTCGATATTGATGATAAAGCCCGGCACGTCCAGATAGCGCTCGGCGAGGATGGCGGCAAAGCGGGACTGCTTTTCGAGCACGTCGGAGGGTATCGAAATGCCGCCCAGCCAGTCGTGCATGGTTGGAAAGACCGCAATGCCGTGGCGCTGGCACATCTGCACAAAGGCATCCCAGCGGCGAAGGAATTTCTCGTCGGGATTGGTAAGGTCGCCAGCGTAGGCTGAAATGTGCAGCACCCGCAGCACCCGCAGGCCGTAATCGCGCATCATGGAAAGCTCCCGGTCCCAGGTGAGCGGATTCTCCCACCATGCTACTACCACCACGCCCGTCTGGTTGGTTCCGCAAAGGAAGGTGGCCGAGGGAGAATCGCCGAGGTGGAAGTAATTGTCGCGCCAGCGTACGTCCGGGCCGGCGGCGATGACCTCGGGCCGCCACATTACAAAGCCTGTGCTCACCTCGTCCACCGTAGAGCCGCCGACTATGGCCGTGAACCGCACCTCATATAAGTCGCCTGCCAGCGAAAGAGCAGGCCAGCGAAACTCCAAGGTCTGCGTTTCGCCGGGCTTCAGCGTTGCCGTCTGGGCGGGAAGCACGCCGACGATTGTTCCGTTGCGGGCGTCGCGAATAGCTGCCCGGACAACGATTTCCTCGGCTGCCCGGCCGTTGTTGCCCACCAGCACCGTTGCCGCCGGCGCCTCGCCGTCGCGATAACACATGAAGGACGGCTCCGGGACGCTCAGATAGACGCCGCGCAGAAGATGGGCCACGACGCGGCGCAGCAGGTCGGCGGCGCGGTCATCCCCGTGCGGAAAGAGGTCGCGGTCCGTGGCACCAAAAAAGGCCCAGCCTGACCCCTTCCACGGCCCGGCGTGGTGGAAAACCGTCGCGCCGACCGTGCCGGCAAGGTGGCCGTATTCGTCGTAGGCGCGCAGCAAAGGAATCCATCGCGCATAGGCCGCCGGCGCGACGGGATTATTCGAGCCCCAGAGAGCAGTGGCCGCATATCCCTCCAGTGGCCCCGAGAGCCTGAAATCCGCTGGCACCACGTACTGCGCCTCTGCCGGCCGCACTTCTGCCACCCTTTGCAGCCGAAAAGACGGGTCGAAGACGGGAATCTGGTCGTCGGTGGTATGCAGCATGTCGCGGGGGACAGCATGGCGGGTATTGATGGACGGCGGAATGGCGCGCAGCTCAAGGTCGTCAAACCATGCAGTCCCGCGCCCGTAGATGAGGCAGTTAACCGACATATAGGCCGTCCCGTCGGGAACCGCGAAGCTTACCGCCACCCGCCGCCAGTCCTCAGTCTTTGCAAGAATTTCTGTCTGGACGAAACTTATCCGCTCGCCGTTTTCGCGATAGAAATCCACAGCCAGGTAGCCGCCGGGGCCGTCGCGGATGTCGGCCACGCGCATCCAGCCGGAAAGGTCATACCTGACGGTCCTGTCGGGGTTTTCAATGCGCTGGCGGATGATGTACCAGTCCACGGGCGCGGAAGGGCCAACGCTGATTTCCAGGGCCGCCTCGCCGGTACGCCGCAGGTCCGTGACGCGGCGGAAGCTAACATCGGGCCGTGGCCGGCCAGCCACCCAGCCAGTGGGAAGGTCGCCCTCGCCAGCTTCCTCGAAACCGCCATTAGCAAGTTGCTGGGTGTCGCGGCCCGGCTGAGCGAAATAGGGCTCGTCAAAGGCATATCCGCCGACGCTGAGGAAGCGGCCCCCGCTGCGCAAATATTCCCGAAACGATTCGGTTGCCTCTCCGGGAAATCGCGGGCCGTAGGGCAGCACTATTAAATCGAATAGCTCAGGCCGCAGCAGCTCCGGCATGGCTAATTGGCTCACGCTCAGGTAGTAAACCGCATAGCCGTCGCGCCTCAGCACCTCCCCCAGGTATTCCGGGTCGCTGAAAGTCCCTTCTTTCGCAGGCGGGACCTGATCGCGAAAGATTCCGATACTGCCGCGGTCAGAGGGTTTCCAGTCCATGGCCTTTATCGCCTCCTGGGCGGCCCTGCGGCGCTCTTCTTCCTCGCGTCTCAGGCGGGCAGAAACTTCCGGTGGCACTTCAAAAACCACATCGTCTACCAGGGCCACGAAATCGCCGTAGTTGCAGCCAATGACAAAGAAATTGACGTCGCTCAGGCGCGGCTGGCGGTTGCCGCGCGGCTCGAAACTAAAGTCACTCAGCGGCAGCCGCACGGCCGCGGGCTGGCCTACAAGCGCGGCCAGAGAATCTTTCCCGTCGGCCCGCACTCGTATGAGCCAGCCGTCCCCGTCGCTTTCCATCAGCCAGATATGCATCGCGGCCTTGGCGTCGGCTCGCTCGACAAGCAGACGGAAGGTCACCGCAGTCTCCTCGCCGGTCAAGGCCACGGGACACTGGATATTCCCCCAGCCAGCAGGGCCATTGGTATATTCAATGCGCAGACCGCGGCCGGCGCCAAGGCCGTCGCCGGCCAAAAAGAATTTCGGTGGCTGGCCGCCATCGGGCCGTGGCTCCCACCGCAGCTCGCCCTCAAAATCGTCCACCAGGCCATCGGCCCGCGGCCTTGCCATGTCTGCGGCACACGGCGCCGCCGCCAGAAGGCCCAAAAGTGTCCCTAAA
>JANZZA010000343.1 GCA_026419655.1 Armatimonadota bacterium
AGATGTGTATAAGAGACAGGGCTGGGTCACTGTCGGCACGGCCCGCTGTCAGCTATGGTGGCGCTGGGAAGACCCTGCTGATGCCCCGCCGCGCAAGGCCGAGCTGCACATTGCCGTGACGCCTCCCTACTTCCGCGACGACCGATTCCTCGCGCTCGCCGCCCAGTACCGGCTCGATGGCCTGGACAAGCGAAATGCCGTGCCGACAGTATTCAGCCCGCGGGTGGGCGACCGAAACGAAGCCATGCGTGTGGGCGACCCGGTGCCGATGAAGAGTGTCGTCGGCCTTGGCGTCCAGGCGCCGCCGGGGGAAAACAACGGGAAGGTCTTCGTCAGCGACGGCGAGGGCCGCATCTGGCGCGCCCCGATATGGCTGCCAGACCTTCGCCCGGATTTTGGAGCAGCAGAAATCGTCCCCATGCCCGCAGGCGGGCCGAAAAAGCCGACTGACCTCTTTGCATTTACCGACGGGCGGCTACTGGTTGCGGATGAGGGCCGCCTCCTGCTGCTGGAGCCCGGCAGCGACGGCTATCGAGTAGCGAGAAGCTATGCGGGTTGGGGCGACGGGCCGACACAGCATTTTGGCCCGCGCCTGCGAATAGCTGTGGATGGGCCGTGGGTGCTTGCGGCCGACACCGACCGCCACCGGGTCGTATGGCTGGACTGGACCGAGTGGCGCTACCTGGCAGAGTTTGGGCACTGCGATGCCCCAGGCGATGGGCCTGCCACCTTCAACACTCCCACGTTCGTAGCCTTGGCCGGCACTCGCGCCTTGGTAGCCGACACCGGCAACCAGCGAGTTGTCAAACTGTCCCTTTTTCCCGAATAGGAGTAAATCCTGCCGGCTTCTCCCGTGCCGGAGTCAGACGCCAGGCAACCGCGCGGGACAGCCTTCCTGGGGAAACTCACTGAGAAGGCTCGTGTGCCAGTCCTCTTGTTAAAACGTCTTCGCAGCGTTCCCGCGGAGAGCGTTGGGAGAGTCGCTTTCCGGCTTCCCGGACACGCTTACAGGGCTAGGGTCAGGGCGCACAGTTGTACAATTCCGTCGCTTTACGTCGGCTAACCTCAGGTTTTGCAGGGGGCTCCGGCGAGACACGCCTTCTGTGTCATGCCGGGCAGTCGAGGAATAACAACGGGGAAGCTGCCAGGACGCCAGGGCCTCCTGGTAGGCTGCAGTTAGGTGCCCCCGAGCCGCCCAGCTAGTGTACTGAGGAAACACCTTCTAGGGCTCGCTATAGGCTGCCCTTCGCAGAAAATCCGCCGCTTGCGGCTGTCGGACTGAGAAAACCATGCTGTCGTTATGACCGTGCGCGGCTTGCTCCAGACTATCACCCACTTGCCGCTTGCTTGCCCCGAAGAAGCATGCCGCCCCGTCCGGACATCTGCCGACGACCCAAGAATATCAACCGCCCGCCGCCGTCATACCCAGGAGCTGCCGCTGTCGGTGTGCCCGCCCGCCACCTGCTCGGAAACGTCTCCCGCTTCCGGCTGTCAGACCCAGAAAATCATGTTGCCGGTATGGCCGGTGAAGTAGTCGAGGAAAAGCCAGAAGGCATTGCACGTAAACTGGCCCAGGATTAGGCCGAGGAAGAAGGGGCGCAGGCGCTGGAGAGTTTTCGGGCCGCCGTAGTGCAGGGTGGCGGCTTTCAAAAGCCACGCCAGGAAGCAGGTGGCCCAGATGGTGTCCATGAGCCAGACGCCGCCCACGACCATGCCCAGAGGATGGAAGGGCCAGTTGGCGTAGCGGAAACGTGCCGCCGTGAGTAGCAGGTAGAGCGCTGCGCCAGCGAAGTTCAGTGCCCAACCAGGACCATTGGGCGGCGTGGGGTGCAGTAGCTTCTCCTGCACCCACTTATAGCAGGCCACCGGGCCGCCATTGAAGAACCAGGAGTTCATCGTCGTCCCGCCGATCAGATAAGCGTCGCGCACCGTCAGCCAGCCAGAAGACACCACGGCCACGAGGATGGCAATCCACATGGCCGCGAAAAGGCGCTGGCGGTTTTGGCGGATATGCTCGGCCATTTTGAGGGCATGGGCGGCCGAAGTCATCACGAGAGTGCGCAGGTCGCTGCACCACACGTAAGTCATGCCAAGGGCCACCAGGCCGCGGTCGCCGATTACGGCCGTGCCCAGGCTGGAAGTAGTTATTCCCGGCGCGATGCTCGGGGCTACAGCCTCCGCAAGCCCGCTTTCCACGACCACCCGCGTCAGGCCAATGAAAATCAGCATCGCGATGAACAAGAAAAACAGCGTCACCAGGAAGGGCAGGCCGGCGAGGTTGAGCCACAAGACCATGAAAAGCAGGCCGGCGACTGTGCCGAGGAAGGCAAAGCGGTACGAGACAATCTCCGCAGCGTCGAGATTGTGGGCGCCGCGGCCCAGGATGCGCTGCCAAAGCTCCCCCAGGAAGCGCCGGGCGGCCCAGAGGTTGGAGACAAAAAGCGCGATGAGGGCCCCCATGCCCAGGTGGGCGAAGGTTGGCGTCTGGGCGCCGTAGATGCCCAGGCTTTCCTGAAGGCCGACGCCCAGGATGTTCATGATGCCCCGCGTGAGAAAAAAGAGGCGGTTGAAAAACCACAAGCTGAAGCTGCTTTCCAGGTTGACCAGATAGAAGAAGCCAATCATTGGGAAACTGATACGGACTTGCATGGCGAGGGTTTGCCGAAACATCGGAACGCTCCAGGCCAGGGTAGGAGCAGGAATGATGGGATAGTAGTTGTGCAGGCCGATGAGGGAGCCGAAGACGAAGGGCACGGCAAATCCGCCCCACAGCCACGGCGAACGAAGTATGACCGGCCGGCCGGCTGTGGTGATGCCGGAAAGTTCCATAGGAAGCTGGGTGAGCGGATAGACCAGGCGCTCGTGGTCGGCCCATTGGCGCCGCAGCAGCACCATAGTGCAAATCATGACCAGGTACAGCGCGAAGATCAGGGCGAGCCAGGCCAGCACTGGCACCACCCAGGCACCCCAGGGGATGGGGCTGCCGGGCGGCAAACCCTCGTAGAAATGCTTTATGACCGGCGCGCCTATGGCAGCCCCTCGTGGTACCGCCCACCACGGGATATGTCGCACTATAAGCTCTTCCCACTTATTTTCCGGCGTGGCGTAGTAAAAGGGGGCGCTGATGATGGGATAAAGCTGGCCGCTGAGGCCCATGGTGGGGATAGCCGAGGCAACGATCATCATGCTGTAGGCGGTAATAAGCTCAGCGGGAGTGAGGGCTTTGTCGGGCCAGAGGCGCCGCGCCAGGGCGTTGGGGCCGATTACGAGGAAGAAAAGAAGAAACACTGCACCGGGAGTACTGAAGTCAAGGTCCATGTAGGAGCCGCGAAGGACGTGAATGGCGTAGGGGCC
>JANZZA010000371.1 GCA_026419655.1 Armatimonadota bacterium
CGGATACGCTGGACGAAGGATTTGGACCAGGGCGAGGCAGTGGAAGTGAGTGCGAGGGGGCCACTTGTTGGGGCCGTCGTGGCCCGTCACAGGTGGAATAACTCTACTTTCACTACGTGGATTGGCCTGCGGGCGGGCAGCCGGCAGGTGGACTTTCGGCTGGTGGCCGACTGGCGCGAAAAAGGTACGCCTCAAGAAGGCAGTCCCATGCTCAAGGTTGCCTTCCCGACGACCCTGCGGGAGCCGGTTTTCACGTGTGACATACCTTTTGGCACAGTGGCGCGCTCGCCGGGTGGCCAGGATGTGCCTGCTGGGATGTGGGCGGACCTGACGGAGGTTGTGCGGACGACGGAGAGCAGCCGCGCGGTGCCCGTGGACCTGTCGGCGTACTTTGACCACGACGCCTTCGCTACAGACGAGCAGCCGTCGGATGGAGACTTCGATAGCATGGGCATGAGCTATCCGGTCTCGATTTTCGCCTCGGCGCGGGATGGCCTCATGGACTTTGGCGGTCTTCCGTGGCGCGTGCCGCCGACCAGCCCTGGGGCGAAAAACGCTATTCGCGCGGCGGGCCAGACCATTCAGCTTCCCGGTGGGCCCGCTGAGACCATCACGATTTTCGGCGCCTCGGCGCCCTCGGCCGACGGCGGCCACGCAAAGCTGGTCTTTCGCGATGGCACGCAGGAAACTGTGCCTCTGTCTTTCAGCGACTGGTGCTTCGGGCCGGAGGCCGGCGAGGAAATCGCTGTGCGGTCGCCCCACAGGTTTGAGCCTTCTGGCCGCACGGGGCCAGAGTGCCGAATCTTTGCGCGCAGCTACCCGATACCGAAAGGGAAGGTGCTGTCAGCCCTGGTCCTGCCGCGGGCACCGCGCCTGAGGATATTCGCCATCACCCTCGGCCCGCGCGTAGAGGCCAGGCCAGTTTACGGGGTGGCTCTGCTGAACGACTGCAAGCATGGCTACGACGCCAGTGGCTCTACGCTGCGGCTCACGCTCCTGCGCGCCTCTTACGACCCTGACCCAGAGCCAGACCTTGGCGTGCATGAAATCGGCTATTCGCTGCTGCCGCATGGGGGCGGCTGGGCGGAAGCTGGCGTTGTCCGGGCTGCCTGGGAGCTGAATAATCCGGTGGCGGCCGAAATGGTGGAAAGCCATGTCGGGCGACTACCGCCTGCGGCAAGCCTGGTAAGTCTGGAGCCTGCGAACCTCGTCCTGGCCGCCGTAAAACGCGCCGAGCACGGTGACGAGCTGGTGGCGCGCTGGTATGACTCTGCCGGCCGCGAGACGCAAGCGCGACTTAAGCTGGGCTTTGGCGTGCGGGCTGCTCGCCTGACGAACGTAGTCGAGGCGGAGGACCGTGGCGCGATTGCCGTGGGTGGCGGGGAGGTTGTCGTGTCGACGAAAGCCTGCGGCATCGCGACTGTCCGGGTAGTTCCGGCGTCCAGAGGCAGCTTCCCCAGGCCGGTGAGGCCGGCGGGATAGCTCTACCGGCGCCACCAGTGGGATGAAAAAAAGGGATAGAAAAAGGAGCAGAGAAGCCGCCAGAACCGCGGCATGCTATGCGTCACTGCTCACAGGAGGATGACATGAGCACGCAAGATCTGCGCATCAACTTTCCCTGGGATGGAGACGTGCTGAACCGTCACGACGGAATGGAGAGCGCCGACCGGCTGGATATAGTGGTGACTGGCCAGGCGTGGCCGGGGGCAAAAGTTGCCTGCCGGGGCCAGGAGACTGCAGCCGATGCCGACGGCTATTTTGCTGTGCCGGTGTCCATAACCCAGCGCGAGGAGAGCATTGAAGTGGTGGCATACGATGGAGCAGCTAGCGCTGGCGCACAGGTGCGGGTGATGTGGAACGCACGCTCGCGGCCCCGCTATCGTTTCTCCGTGGACGACAACGTCGAGTTTCTGGCCGACCTTGCCCGCGACCCCGATGCCTATTCGTCGCTCTTCGACCACTGGTATCTGGCCTTCTGGCGAGACCTGCACCGCGAGTACGGCACGAAAATACACATCAACATCTACTACACCGACGGCCGGGGTTTCACCTTAGACCAGATGCCGGACAAGTGGCGCGGCGAGTGGGCGGACAACAGCGACTGGCTCCACCTGACTTTCCACGCGCGCCAGGACAAGCCCGACCGTATCTACAAGGACGCCACCTATGAGGAAATCGCGCGGGACGCGGCGATGGTGCGGGAACAAATAGTCCGCTTTGCCGGGCCGGAAGTGCTCAGCCCAGTGACGACGCTTCACTGGGCCGAGTGTCCGCGCGAGGGCGTCCGGGCGCTATACGACGACGGGTATCGGGGCCTGATTATTCTCGCCGAGGAGCCGGCGGAACAGTGCACCACACGTTATTACCTGTCCCCTGAGCTGACCCGCCACATCGCCGGCCGCGACGCCTGGAAGGACTTCGATATGGACATGTTATTCATCCAGTGCGACCTGGTGGTAAACCTGCACAAGCCCGATGCTATCCCTGGCCTGCTGCAGGCTCAGGCGGACAACCCGCACACCGGGGAGCTGATGGAGCTGCTCATTCACGAGCAATATTTCCGCCAGGAGCTGTCGCATTACCTCACAGACGCACGCGAGCGCGCCCGGACGGCCATAGAATTTGTGGCCAGTCGCGGCTATGAGCCTGTGTTTTGGGGCCAGGAGTTTTTCGGCTGAGTTCGGGCAAGCCGGAATAAAGAGAACCTGGGACTGCTTTAAGCGCCATGGAGTATGCCGCTGAACGGTCAGACTGGTGGTGGGAGGGGCCGCCGGCGAGAGCTGCCGACTTGTCGGCCCCCTCTGGTGACCCCGCCCAAGCCGGCGGGCAAGATGGGTTGCCGAGAAGCTGGAAATGAACTATTTATCGGCGTTCACCCGACGCCGATAGGGGCCCTGGGCACTCAAGCTATGCGCCGACCCGCCTTGGTCAGGCATAAAGCACCAGGGGAGAGTACGTGATGCGCTGGGGTGTCCTCCTCGCAGCAGTGTCGCTGCCAATCGCCGCTATTGCAGCGCCGGGAAAGGGTGGTGCCCTTATGGGTCAGCATGAAACACCGTCAGAACGTGCAGCGGCCGAGGACTGGCTGGATAAGGCCTTTCCCGTCCGGGGTGCGGCCAGGATGCTGCCTTTTTCTTTTCGCTACGGCGACACGCGGCCGGAGGAGTTCTTGCGTCGCTGGCGCCGGACTGCCAGGGAGGAGAAAAGGCGGGATGCTCTGCGCCGCACGGTGCGCTATTGTGACCCGTCCAGCGGCCTGGAAGTCAGAATTGAAGTCACGCGCTGGCGCAACTTCCCGGCGGTTGAATGGGTACTCTATCTGAAGAATACCGGCGGCGCCGCCACGCCCATCATCGCCGACGTACTGCCGCTTGACGCTTGTTTCCCGCTTGGCCATGAGGCGGGCTGCCGCGTACATCATTCCCTGGGCAGTGAATGCCAGCAGAACGATTTCCAGCCGCTGGTGACGCCCCTGAGCGCCGACGCCCAGAATCCTCAGGCCCCCTGGCGCGGTGCAGACAACCCTGTGGTCATCGCCAGCAAAGGTGGCCGGTCGTCTTGTGGGGCGCTGCCATTTTTCAACATCGAGACGCCCGGCCGCGGCATAATCGGCGCCATTGGCTGGACAGGCGACTGGATGGCGCGTTTCTGGCGCGCCGAGGACGGCACGGTGCGCGTGCAGGCCGGCATGCCGCGCACGCACTTTGTCCTTCACCCGGGCGAGCAGGTGCGCACGCCGCGGGTCCTCCTCTTGTTCTGGCACGGCGACCGAATCCGCGGCCATAATCTCCTGCGCCGCCTCCTAATTTCCCATTACCGCCCCACCCGCAACGGAAAGCCTGCCCGCGCACCGATTTCCTTCGCCGTCTGGGGCGAAAACCGCGCCGAGCGCCAGATTGCCAAAATCCGGTGGTTCGCCGAGAACCGTGTCCCCATTGATAACTTCTGGATTGACGCCGGCTGGCACGGCGACGGCACCTACAAGGACGGCTCCAACGTCTTCAACAGCGAATGGTGGCGGCATGTCGGCAACTGGTGGCCCAACAAGACCACGTATCCCGACGGTCTTTCCCCCATCGGCAGGGCTGCGGCCGAGGCAGGCTTTGACCTCACCTTCTGGTTTGAGCCGGAGCGCGTCTTCCGCGACACTTATTTTGTCCGCGAGCACCCGGAGTGGCTCCTCGGGCCAATCGGCGATAACTATCTGTTCAACCTCGGCCTGCCAGAAGCCCGCGCGGGCCTCACCGACCTCATCTCCAACCTCATAAGCGAGGGCGGCATTACGGTCTACCGCCAGGACTTCAACTTCGACCCGGCACCCTACTGGCAGGCCGCCGACGCTCCCGACCGCGTGGGCATCAGCGAAATGAAGCACATCGAGGGCCTTTACGCGTTCTGGGACGACTTGCGCCGTCGCCATCCGGGGCTGCTCATTGACAACTGCGCCAGCGGCGGCCGCCGGATTGACCTCGAGACCATCTCGCGCAGCATCCCCCTCTGGCGCAGCGACTATCAGTGTTTCCCAAACTTCGACCCGATAGGCATGCAGGGGCAGACTCACGGCCTTGGGCTCTGGGTGCCTCTCAGCACCGGCGCCTGTGACCGCCCCGACGACTACGCCTTCCGCAGCGCCCTCGGCCCTGGCATCGTCATGTGCACACCGCCAAACCCAACCGGCGCGCCCGAAGGCTTCCTCACACCGTGGGAAGCTTATCCTCTGGACTGGCTTGTCAGAGCGCTGAAAGAGGAGCAGCGCGTCCGGGCATACTTTGAGGGCGATTTTTATCCACTGCTCTCCTACAGTCTGGCCGACGATGTCTGGGCCGCGTGGCAGTTTGACCGGCCAGACCTGGGCGAGGGCATGGTTGTGGCCTTCCGCCGCCAGAACAGCCCGCTGACGGGCATGACAGCCCGCCTGCGTGGCCTGTCGCCGAGAGCCACCTACGAAGTGCGCGACGTTGACGGCCGGCGCGGCTGGAAGGCCACCGGCCGCGAGCTGATGGACAAAGGCCTCAGCATCACCATCAGCCACCAGCCAGGCTCCCGCATGTTCCTTTACCGGCGACCCCGCGCAGTAACGCCCTGGCAAAAAGCGCACGAGCACCCGCCTCAATAAACTGCCATCCTTTGCCAGTAACACCAGCGAAGCAATACTATGTGCAGCCCTGTACCGCGGCCTCGGCCGCTAGACAATTCCCCGCACAGGGAACGCCGCTCAGCAGTCAGTTGTTCGCGGCGGAATTCACTCTCACAGGCGCTGCGAACTTTCTCGAAGAATAAAGGACCTTCGTTGTCGCGCCCGAATCCTCGGTCCGACGGGTATTTTCTTGAACCGCAGAGGTGCTCATGATGCCTGGCTCAAAAGCTGAGCGTGAACTGCGGCTGCTGAATGGCTGGTGGGATTTCCAGCCAGTCGAGCAGCCCGATACCGCGAACCCTATGATTCCCAACGAGGTGCCTGATAGAAACTGGGCTTCCAGGGCTTACCTTGTGCCCGGCTTTTTCACCGACCATTACTACCCCGAAGAGTGGCGCCAGTCCCGCAGCAGCTGGGCGCGGACAAGATTCGCCGTCCCGGATGCCCCTTCTGACCGCCGCTTCTTCCTCACCATCCGCGCAGCTATCCCGCAAGCCCACATCTTCCTCAACGGCCGCAAAGTCGCCGTCCAGGAGGATATGTTCATCGGCGAGCCGATAGACGTAACCGGCGCCCTGCGGGCAGGGGAAAATGAGCTTGCTGTATTCCTGGCGGAGTTCCCCACCTTCGACCATCCCGACGACCCCAGCACCAAGCTTATCGAGGTGCCCTGGGGCTGCTGCATAGCCACCGAGCAGGCTGGCATCTGGCAGGACGTGGAGCTTGAGACCCGGCCAGCCGTCCACATAGAAGACGTCACCATCCGCACGTCTGTGCGC
>JANZZA010000400.1 GCA_026419655.1 Armatimonadota bacterium
GCCCAGCGCAATCTGCTTGAGGTTACTCTGACAGCTTGCCTGGCGGGCCTTTTCTCTGGCCCGCGCGAACACCGGGAACAAAATCGCTGCTAGGATCGCGATTATCGCGATCACAACTAGCAGCTCGATGAGCGTGAAACCGCGCCTCATAAGCCACACCCCCTCGGGGAAAGTTTTTCACCGCACGCACATTATACTACCGTCGCAACATCGGCGGACCAAGAGGGAGTATTCAGTTTACTCAGGATTTTATTTCTGGCGGGAAACATTAAAACCCGGAGAATCCCCTTGGCGGTCTGTCTCAAAAGCCGGTGTTGGCTACTTTAGGGCCACAAAAGTGTATAAACTTGTGTGTCTCACCTTTTCGCCCGGAGCGCATCTCCCAGGCGCTGCAGAAACTTTTGCAACAGTATCCTTAGAAAACCGAATACTCCCGGACCACGAGGCCGTGCTGCTCCGCGGAAAATCCGGCCATGGTGCTCCCTTTGGCTTTTGATCAGCCAAGGGGAAAGGCAACCGTTGCCAGCCCTCACGACAACCGCCACATCGGGCGTCTGCGGAAAGAATTCCGGAAATGCGCTCCTATCCTGCCGGCTTTCTCCAAGTGGATCATGCAGGCGCGGATGCACCCTCGGGCACCCTCGATAGCTCCCATGTGATGAAAAACAGACGAAGATGCGCGGTTGTAGGGGATGTCGTGAAGTGCGTCCCAGCGGCGGGCTACCTGCTCTTCAAAATCCCACCCCTCCGGCACAAAGGGCGATGTCTCCGGCGCGCCCCCTGTGTAAGCCAGTGTGCAGCGCCACTCGTCGAGCTTGCCAAATTCGAAGGTCCGCCCGGCAATGGTTACCTCTACCGTCTCAGTAGAGCTGATGGCCTGTCCCGAACATTCTTTTACGCAGGACATGCATCGGTCGCAGATTTCTCCCTCGAAAATAGGGTCTGGCTCCAGAGGAGCGTCGGTGAGCAGCATGGCCAGCCTCTGGCGCGGCCCAAACTGCGGCGACAGGAAAAGCTTGCTGTAGCCAATCTCGCCTAAGCCTGCCGCCACCGCTGCTATGCGGAAATGAGGCATCACGTCGGGGGCGGGCAGGTCCGGCCGAACCCGCCGGCGATCCGTGCGCACCTCTCCCGTGGTGATGTTTATGCCGGCATCTATAACCATGTTCTGGATCGGCACGGCCTCCCACCCCTCGTCTTCTAAGTACAGCGTCACAGCTCGTAAAGCCAGCGGCGCGACTATGAGGTTGATGCCGGCGTAGCCCATTGACGGATAGGCCGCAAAGTAAGTGCCTTCTTCGATGCCGCGAAAGCACCCGCGCGGAATCCGAAAGCCCAGCACGACCGCAGCCTGCGCATCTGGGAAAATGTAGCGGGGGTCCATCTCAGGCGGGGCGCCCTCGAAGCGCTCCATTGACGCCACGCCGACCAGGTCGGCCCCGGCCTCCACCGCGATTTGCTTTACTTTTCGTGCGTCCATCGTGGCCCCCCTATGGATGCAAGTATCTCACTCTCGCCAGCGCCCATGACGCCCGGGCCAGCCTTCGCTTGCATCAGGTTTTTGCTCGTGACGGCAAGAGAAGCCGCCAACTCTCATCGCAGCACTCCTTCTGGGGGAAACCGTTTGAAAAGGGCTCTCCCAAAGACCCCCTTCCCAAACCTTTTCGGGCTGTTTCCACCACACCCCCTAACAATAATGGCCCCGCGCGTTAAAGGCCCCTCCCCACACGCCGCAACAAGACTTCGCTATTCCCTCTCACCAAGGCACTCAAACCAAGGACAGTTGCAAGACAGTTTGCGAGTGAGCCGGAAAGGTGTAGGCCGCCGGGCGGCCCAGGGTCACTTCAGACCTTACTGGCTTAACACACTCGGGCGCCTCAAAGCTGTTTCGTGCGTCGGCGGAGTCAGCCCACAACGTCCAGACCACGGCCTGCAGCC
This sequence comes from Armatimonadota bacterium, assembly GCA_026419655.1. GTDB lineage: Bacteria > Armatimonadota > Zipacnadia > Zipacnadales > FEN-943 > JANZZA01. The sequence continues at coordinate 1,939 of JANZZA010000400.1, forward strand.
CAACATCCGCGCCTCTTACCACAAGCTCGGTCTCTATCTCATCGGCCGCATGGGCATTTACCACGCTTAGGACCAAGACGCAGCGCTCTTCGTCGAGCGTGGCCACAGCATCAAGGTAGGGCATCTCCACGCCGGGCATCCATTCCACCTGCCAAGCCTCCACGTCGGCCCAGCAGTCAACCAAAACAGGCCCACAAAGATTCGCCGCGAGCCACAGAGGCCAGTAAATAGTCTGCAGAAACATGCCCTCGGGTGAGGTCATTATCGGCGCAATAACGTTCACAGTCTGGGCGAGATTCGCCATCTTCACCGTCCGGCAGTGGCGCTGCATCATGTGGATGAAGAGGGCGTCGGCGAGGGCATCCCGGAGATTATACGGCTGGCGGTGTTCTCCGGTGTGGTAGGCCACGTTCCACTCGTCAATGCTGATAAAAATAGGGTGGTGGATGTGCTGGTCGCGGCGCACAGCCTCAATCAAGCCCTCGACGTAGCGAAGGTAGCGCTCGAAGTCATACGCGCCCGCCAGACAGCCATAATACGGGTCGTCGCCACGCGGCCCCCAGTAGTAGTGTAGCGCCGTATAGTCAATGAAGGGCGCGGTCTGCTCGAGGACCTCCAGGTCCCATCGGGTTGCAGGCATGTTCCCGGTGCCGCCGCAGGCAATGAGCTTGATTTCCGGGTCGAGACGTTTTAGGACTTTCGCCCAGTCGCGGGCCATAAAGGCGTAATCGGCGGCGCGCTTATGGCCTATCTGGAAGTCACCCCAGATTTCGTTGCCCAGGCCCCAATACTTGACCGCGTGGGGCTGTTCATGGCCGTTAGCGCGGCGAAGGTCGGCGTAGTAGGTGCCGCCGGGACGGTTGCAGTATTCGACCCAGGCAAGGGCTTCGTCCATGGTACCGTTGCCCATGTTGAGGCAAATGTACGGCTCACAGCCCGCGGCCCGACACCAGGCAATGAATTCGTCTGTGCCAAAGGTATTCGGCTCGATGTCCTGCCAGGCAAGTTCAGGACGGGCACGGCGCTGCGGGCCAACGCCGTCGAGCCAGTGATACCCCGAAGCAAAGTTGCCACCTGGCCAGCGCGTAATGGGCACCCTGAGGTCCCGCACGGCAGCCAACACGTCCCTGCGGAAGCCGTGCTCGTCGCTCAGCGGCGACCCGGGCTCAAAGATGCCACCATAAATGCACCCGTCCAAGTGTTCTATGAACTGACCATACAAGTGGGGATGAATCTCGCCGATTTTACGCTCCACGTTCACGTGCAATCGGGCCATGATTTCTGCACTCCTTTTGTGCCCTCGCGGTGACCGGGGGCTTGTTCTGCACCCCAAAGGAAATCCCTGCGCCGACAGGCCTGCGGCCGGCGTCGGATGGCCTGGGAGGAAACGTGCCGCCCACGCCAGATGACTATCGCCCCCTCGTCCCCACCCGTCGCGTCAGCTTGGCCAGGGCGCCCACGGCGCGATCAGAGGCCCCGAGGTAACGAGGGCCCGGCGCCGCCCCAAAGCCCAGTGTGGTGTAGTATGTATCGGCTGCAAGCGAACTCTTGGACACCGGCAGGCGTTACTCAATACAGGCCGGGCAAGGACTGGCGCGCTGGGAGACGCTCGTGACAGGGAGATGTAGCTTGAACTGAGGTTTACCGACTCTCGAAAGCTTGACCGGGCAAAGAGACAAAACTATTATAATGGGGCGCGCCTGGCGGGAGCGGAGGGAACACCGGAGTTGTAGAGCAAACCGGCCTCGGCGGCCGTCGCACGCCCTGGTCGGTTTTCCGTGTTGAAAAGCTTGCTCTCGGGAGGCAGTGGGATGATCCAAGTCGAGGGCCTGACGAAATACTACGGCCCCACTCCGGCCGTCATGGACGTCACCTTCGACGTCAAGGAGGGCGAGATTGTCGCTTTCCTGGGGCCGAATGGGGCGGGCAAAACCACCACTATGCGCGTCCTCACAGGTTACCTGCCGCCTACTTACGGCAAGGTGACCGTTGCTGGCCACGACGTGGTGGACGATTCCCTCGAGGTGCGCCGTCAGATTGGATACTTGCCCGAGCGCATCGCCCTGTATCCCGAAATGCGGGTCCGGCAGTACCTGCATTACGCAGGCGCTCTTGAGGGCCTGCGCGGCGCCCAGTTGCGGGAAGCGACCGACCGCGTGCT
>JANZZA010000442.1 GCA_026419655.1 Armatimonadota bacterium
CTTGTTGGGGACGGGCCGACCGTCAACTTTCTCGCTAACAGCCACCTGGAGCGCAATCTGTATCTCCAGCCCGAATCGCAAAGCGGATGCTCCGAGTCAGTACGATTTGGCACCAAATGGGTCTATCGGCTGGCGGTGCCATATGCGTGCCGGGCAGTAGTGAAGATGAATGTAGGAGCCCACCAGGCAGGACCATGGAGTGTGGCATGGTCGCAGGATGCAAAGGAATGGCAGCCACTGATGTCTGGCCGCAGCGATCGCGAATGGCAATCCGCCACTGTCGAAGACCTCAAAGCCGGAAGCCTGTATCTCAAGTGTGAAGGAGAAGACCAGCAGGTTGGGGCAGTCAGGGTTACTTTCATACCCATCAGCGCACGCTAGGACCTGACCGAGCTGGGCATCAAAGAAGAGGCGATTAGTGCAAAGACACAGGCCCCACGCTTAGAAATTGGTGGGCTTTCTCCGAGACCGTCGGAGCGGCAGAGATAAGTGCGAAAACTGCTTAGTTGGCAACACTTTCGCGGGCGCTAAAAGCCACCGCCGCGATGGATAACTAGCCCTTGCCCGAGAGAACGTGGAGGAGAAACGCGAGGATGCCTGGGAAAAGGCCAGGAAACAACCCTTCTCCATGACCTTTCCCAAAAGGATCCGCTGACAGAAACTTCAGGCTCGCAACACGCCGGCCTTAGGCAATCCCGTCAGCAAACCGACCAGTTCCCTGACCCCCATGAGTACTTGCGGGCGGCTGCTGGTATGTGGTATGCTTGCGCGGAAACGAGCGAAGACATCTTCGCGGCCGGCTGTGTCGGCCGCGTTTGTTTCGAGGTGCTGGAGATGAAGAAGGGGATTCATCCGGAGTACGTGGACGCCATCGCTATCTGCGCCTGCGGGGAGACCTTTCGCACGCGCTCTACCAGGCCAGAGCTGCGGGTGGAAGTTTGCAGCAAGTGCCACCCGTTTTTCACAGGCCAGCAAAAGATAGTTGACACCGAGGGCCGCGTGGAGCGGTTCATTCGCCGCTACGGGCTGGAAAGCCGCTACCGCAAGCAGGCCAAGAAGTCCACGCAGCAGTAGGTCTACGAGATGGCCCAGCCGCCCTCTGGCGAAGACCAAGCAGCCGGTCGGCAGCATTTCTACGGCGGCCAGGCTGTGATTGAGGGCGTCATGATGCGCGCGCCGGAGCGCTGGGCGGTGGCCGTGCGTCGCGCGTCGGGCCGCGTCAGCCTTCTCGTCCGTGAGCAGCCAGCTCTTGCGCGACGCCATGCCTGGGCACGCTGGCCTCTCATCCGCGGCAACGTAGGCCTGTATGAAGCCCTGGCACTCGGCTGGAACAGCCTGCAGGCCTCGGCCCAGATGGCCTTAGAGGATGCACCTGGTCAGCCGGCTAGTAAGCCCAGCAGTCGTTTACTGGTAGCTCTTAGCGGTATCCTTGCAGCAGGCCTCGGCATTGGCCTGTTCATCCTCCTGCCTACATGGTCAGCCGACTGGTTCGGCGGTGGCCGCGGCCTCGGGCCCGTCGCCGCTAATGTCGTCGAAGGCCTTGTCCGCTTAGCCGTCCTGATTTCCTACATTGCTCTTGTGGGCCTGCTGCCTGACATCCGCCGCGTCTTCCAGTATCACGGCGCCGAACACGCTACCATCAACTGTTTTGAGGCTGGCGAGCCAGTAACACCTGAAAATGTTCTGCGTTTCAGCACCCTCCATCCTCGCTGTGGCACCAGCTTTCTGCTCACCGTCATCGTCGTGAAGCTCGTGGTCAACTGTTTCCTCGGCTGGCCAGTTTTGTGGCTGCGCTTCGCCCTGCGGCTAGCCGTCCTGCCCCTGGTGGCAGCTTTAGCCTACGAGGCAATCTATTTCGCGGGTCGCCATCGTGACAGTCTTCTTGCCCGCCTACTTGCTCTTCCGGGCATGGCCCTGGAAAGGCTCACGACACGGGCTTTCACTCGCGACCAGGCAGAAGTCGCCATCTATGCGCTGTCGGCTGTGGCCGATGGCGTCCCGCTGCCGCCTGACTTTCCGCGGCCTGAGCCGTGGCCTGCTCCTGTAGGCTCCCAGCTGCCCGATGGAGCCTGCGCTTCGGATGCACCACCTGCGTCTGCTCTGCAATCGGGTGAAGACAACTTGCCACCTGGCGAGTCATAATATGTGACAGTGCCCGTGTTGGTGCCTCTCCTTGGGAGCAGGCGCGAGCCTTGGGGTCTCTGTGACCATGGACATCACCGCGAGCATGAGAAGGCTGGAGCAAGAGTTTGGCGAGCTGGAGCGCCAGCTTGCCGACCCCGAAGTGATTGCCGACCCGGAAAGGCTTCGGGTCGTGGGTCGCCGCCATGCTCGCCTGAAGGAAATAATTGACCTGTACCGGGAGTATGGCCAAGCCCTTGCAGATGCCGCCGATGCTGAGGCAATGCTGTCGGATGCCACCGACGAGGAGATGGCCGAGTTTCTGCGCTCCGAGTTGGAAAAGGCTCGGTCGCGGGCCGAGGAACTGCACGGCAGGCTTTTGTTGGAGCTTGTGCCGGGCGACCCAATGGAAGACCGCAATGCTATCGTAGAAATCCGCGCAGGCACGGGCGGCGAAGAAGCGGCCCTTTTTGCCCGCGACCTTTTCAACATGTACGTCGGCCTTGCCCAGCGCCGGGGTTGGAAGGTGAACGTCCTGGACGAAAACCCCACAGAGCTTGGCGGCATCAAGGAGGTTGTCTTTCAGGTGGAAGGCCCTGGCGTCTATGGTGTCCTGCGCCTTGAAAGCGGCGTCCATCGGGTCCAGCGCGTGCCCATCACCGAATCCCAAGGCCGCATCCACACTTCTGCCGCGACCGTGGCCGTATTCCCGGAAGTAGAAGACGTTGAGGTTGACGTCAACCCCTCGGATCTGCGCATTGAGGCCTTCCGCGCAGGCGGCCCCGGCGGCCAGCACATGCAGAAGAACGAAACTGCTGTCCGCGTCACCCACTTGCCCACGGGCATTTCGGTCACCTGCTCCGACGCCCGCAGCCAGCACCAGAACCGCGAGAAGGCTATTCGCATCCTTCGCTCTCGCCTTTACGAGCTGGCCCGCGAGGAGCAGGAGCAAAGACTCGCTCAGCAGCGGCGCGAACAGGTGCGCTCCGGCGACCGCTCTGAGAAAATTCGCACTTATAACTTCCCCCAAGACCGCATCACAGACCATCGCATTGGTCTGAGTATTCACTCGCTGCCTTCCCGGCTGGCAGGTGAGATTGACGAGTTGCTGGAGGCACTGGCGCGGTGGGACCGACAGCGAAGGCTTCAGGAAGCTCTGGCTGCGGAGGAGTAGCCTCTGCCGTGGTTTTGCAGGACGCCCTTGCGTCATGGCGGAGGAAGCTTGAGGCTGCTGGATGCCCCGAGCCAGACGCTGAGGCCCGCCTGATCGCTGCGCACGTCACAGGCCTCACGTTGGGCCAGATCCCTGCCCGCCTCTCGGACGCTCTGGGCGAAGCTGCTATAGCCACAGCTAATTCGATTCTTGCGCGCCGGCGTCGCCGAGAGCCCCTGGCTTATATTCTCGGCGAGGTAGAGTTCTTCGGCCTGCGGCTGCGCTGTGACTCACGTGCTTTAATACCGAGGCCTGAGACTGAGCTTCTCGTCGAGGCGGCCCTGGACTGGCTTAACGACCATCCTGGTGCTCTTGTGGCAGATGTGGGTACCGGTTGCGGCTGTATTGCTCTGGCTATCGCCGCCAACTGCTCATCGTGTCAGGTCATTGGAATAGACGCCAGCCAGGATGCCCTCGCCCTGGCCCGGGAAAATGCCGCTGCCCTCGACATCAGCGACCACGTCACCTTCTTGGACGGGGATATGCTGGACCCGTTGCACGAGCAAGGCTTCTCCGGCGACGTTACTGCTCTGGTGGCCAATCTTCCATACGTTTCTGAGGCTGAGTACGCCTTGGCACCGCCAGAGCTTCAGTTCGAGCCACGTGATGCCCTGGTCGCTGGCACGACCGGGATAGAGGCTCTTTCGCGTCTTGTTGCGCTTCTACCATCCCTGCCGGCCCTGCAGTTTTGCGCTCTCGAGATTGGCGCCACGCAGGGGCCACAGGTCCATGAGCTTCTGACGGTGGCCTTGCCCGGCTGGGATATCGAGGTTCGCCGAGACTACTGCGGCAGCGACCGTCTGGCGGTAGCAATCCGGCCCGACGGATAGGGTTAGCTGAGGGACGTGAGTAAAGTGAAAGTGCTCGACGTCTGCGGCTGCTGTTTTCTCGAGGAGGTGGCAGGGCACGCCTGCGAAGTCCTGGAAG
>JANZZA010000453.1 GCA_026419655.1 Armatimonadota bacterium
GGCTACACTATCGAAGATGCGGTGGCTGCTAGCGTGAAGCTGGCTAATGGCGGCGTGGCCTTGCTTTACTCTTGCTGTGCTTCGAATGCCAAGGGGGGCGTGAGCCTCAGCGTCTACGCCATGCGACATGCTGCAGAATTCACAGGCTGGGGCCACGACGCAACTATCTACGCGGTCGGGGGTAAGGCGCCCAAGCAATACCCTGGTGAGGGCAATATCTTCGAGATTGAGGACCGCGCCTTCCTCACGGCAGTTCAAAAGCAAGACCCGTCGCTGGTGAAAAGTGATTACTTTGACGCTCTTAAGACTCTGCAGCTCACGCTCGCTGTTGATCGGGCTATCGCGACTGCACGGTTTGCGAGGGTGGGGATGTAGGGTCCCGCAGGCGCCGGCAGGCTTGCCTGAAGCTTGTGCAGAGTGAGGCTAGGGTAAGGCTGAGGAGGGGTCAGGCGGAAGTCGAGCCTCCGCGGTTTATCAGTATGGCCCCGTCACGTCCTGAAGGCTGAGGGTTTCGGGTGCTGCTGCCGCACAGGGAGGGGGTTCTGCCCGGCAGAACGAAAAAGCGACATCAAGAGCTGGCAGCTAGACCTAGACCGGGGCGGGAGGGTGGCTGCCGCCTGACACTGCTCCCGGCTGAGGCAGGAACCACTTCCACGGCTCGCGCAAAGTGGCCTGGGGCGTGAGGACGCCGAGGACAAGCAGCTCGCCGGGTACTTCAATGGCTTCTCCCCGCAGGCTCTCTTCAACTCGCTTGAACCAGGGCTTGTAAGACATAATCACGGTGCCCACGAGGATGCAAACGGGGCGGATGAGTTCGACGGGTGTATTGACGCGCCGAAGGTCGCGCTCCAACTGCATCGGCCCATAACGCGTGCTGAGGACCCCGGCCGTGGCCGCCGTGGCAAGCTTGGGTAACAAGCTGTTCAATTCTTGCCAGGCACGGACATTGGCGTCGCGGATGGCCTCAAGGCGGTAGTAGAGCACGACGACGATGATGGCTGCAGTCAAGAAGGCTATTTGAGCAAAGGGTTCGCGGTGGACAGGTTCGCCCTGGGCGACAGCGATGGCGGCACTCCTGGCCCAGGTGCTTGCTGTCACGGGCAGAACGAGGGCTGGCACAAGTGAGACCCAGCCGGCAGGAAGAGCGTAGTGCACCGCCCCTACCACTACTATGGCCGCACTCAGCCAAACGGCGACTGTCCCACATACCATGGCCAGGGGTTCTTTGATGCCGCTAAGCGCCACCACTACCAGGAGGCCCACCAGGGCTCCAGGTGCCGCCGTGCAAAGTAGCGGATTCGGGCCGGCTGGCTGGGTGGGCCGGGAATGAAGCACCAGCCACCTCTCCCGGCGGAAGAACCACCTGTCGCCGAGGTACAGCATGAAGCCGTGACATAAGACCCACGCAGGTATGACGCTGAGGGCGAAGGGCCAGAAGGCTGCGCGGACGGTGGCCGGTTCTGAGCCTGCGGCCATGGCGGTCACAAGGATGGCAACGAAGACGGTTGCTACGCCCCACCACCACAAGTAGGCAGCACGGCCTTCGCCGGTTTGGATAATGGGGTCGCAGACCCAGGCCCACAGATGCTTGGCAAACCGCCTGTGCCACGGCCCTTCGCCGGCCTGCTGCCAGAACCACTCGTCCCATATCGTCCAGTCTTCCATCGGCGTTTGTCTCCAACGGCCTCGTCCGGTCTACATGGCAAAGAGGGCGGCAAGGACGGCTGTAGCCGCCACCACTTCGCATTGCAGGTTGAAGAACGGCAGCCAGTAGGAGGCATTCTCCCCAAAAACCCAGACGGGTGCCTGACTGCCAACAGCCAAGAGGGCAACCGCGGTAACCCCTGCCCCCCAGAACATGGCCAGCAGCCGGGACGTTAAAGACTTGCTTTCTGTTTCTTGCGGGCGTGCGAGATTAGCACGGGTTTTGGGGGAGGCACCATATCCGAGCACAAACAGCCAGATAGCCAGGGGCCACCATAGACACACCAGGGCCAACTCAAGGCCTCCCGTGTCCACAAACTCCGGCATCAGCGTATGCGCCCACCAGATAAC
>JANZZA010000587.1 GCA_026419655.1 Armatimonadota bacterium
ACTAGTCGGGTCCTTGTGTGGTCGGGATGGCGAGCCGGCCGGCAACAATGCAGGCAGGGCGTGCAAGCGGCTGGCCTGAAGCTGCGACGGAGAAAAGCAAAGCCGTAGCACCGGAGGCGGGAAAGTGTACAAAACCACACGCCCGAGGTTTCACAAGCGTTCGAAGTCGGCAGCCGGTAAAGCTACTTTTGCAAGAGTCTCTTCTAGAAGTCTTCTGCAGGCCAAGCCTCTGGCGATGTCCAGACTTCGTCAGCAGAAGCTGAGCGGCTCCGGTTCAGGTTTATGCGGACGGCATCGGTGTAGACGATATGGCCAGCGGCTGTGACTTTGGCCAGCACCCAAAGCCATCCGTCCAGCTCTTGAGGCAATGGTCGCAGAGGATACTGCACTACGGTTTCCGCGCCCGGAGGTATGTCGAGAGCATGCGTGCTGCGCTCGACCATAGGCCATGCCTCGACCGGGCTGAGGAGCTGTACCTGAGAAACTAACCTGGCGCGGGTACGGTTGCGCACAGTGACGTATATGGACGGGTTCGCAGAGGGCAAACTAACCTGCGGCGGGCTGATGTGAGCCTCCAACACGGGGCCAGGCTCTTCACCCACAGCCACCTGAAGCACGTCGTAGAACGGCGGGCCGAAGGGCGGGTCAAGCCACGCGTAAATCAGATATTGCCCTGGGGCCGCATCTCGCGGCACGGTCATCTGAAGTTGGTGAGTCTCAAATTGGCCAGGCGAAAGCGTCACTTGCCCGGGCGGAAAGCCAGACACCTGCCAGCCTGACGGAAGCTCGATCCTCACTCCAGCCAGTGCTTCCCGACTTAGGTAACATGACGATATTGTGAGCATGGCTTCCAGGGTGTCGCCTGGCTCGGCCTGGACCGGGTGGTCAGGCTCAAAGAGGGGCACGGCGGGCACGAAACCCAGAGGCTCAGCCCCGCGGTTGTGCCGCCACCAGCGGGCGTACTGAGGCGTGATGTCGGCAACTGGCGCGACCGCAGGCGCACGGTCGCATGACAACAATACCGTCGCGGTCTCAAATTGCCCCAGCGGAACTACCACGCCTTCGTCGGAGACGGTCAGCTCGCTCAGTGGCTCATCCAGAGCAGTGGCTTTCCAGGCGCTGGCAACAGCCCAGTGACATCTCACCACAGCCTCGGTAGGTTTTCCTGCACACTCCTGCAGGCGGGCCACAATGCGCCCTGGCAACGGCCTGTCCAGGGGGTAGCCGGTGGCGGCTCCCTCAGGGCGCAATGAAACGCATACTACGTTTTCTGGCTGGACGAGCAGAAGGTCGGCGTCGGAAGGAACGTGCGCCGGGGCGCCCCAGCGGGCGATTGGGGGATGATTGAACTCGCACCCGCGGCGCGAAAGAGCAGCGTCCTGGATGTGACCTTCGTGAGTTACTAAGGCATAGCGCCAGCAGTGAGACCAGTGTTCTAGCTGAAAGCCACTGCCGTCCGGGGCCGTGCGTTGCGGCTCGTCAATCCATGTCCCGCTTGGCCAGCCCGTGCACGAGCGCATCAAGGCCATGGTCAAGGTGCCGTCGGCATAGCAGCAGTGCGAAACTGTACCGTGATTGAGAAGGGCTATCCCGTAATCAGCAGGCTCGCCTGGAGGCATGGTCTCTCTTAAGGCGGCCGGAACAAGACAGCCGATGCGGCGCAAATGGCGCACCTGCGCTGCTATGTGTTCACAGGCTTCCGCTTCCCGCTCGGCATCCTTTCCCCAGACGAGTATTATGGGCAGCTCTTCGGGCAGGCCCAGCTCCAGGCGCGGCAGCAGAGCCACAGCCCAGCCGTGATTGTCCACCCATTCGCGCAACTCCGATTCCACAGCCCACCCAGCCTGCTGGAGGAGGTGGGCTGTGAACTCGTTGGTACCCGGGCCCCCAACGACAATACGCAGGTCGGGCAGGTTGCTGTCCCAGGCGATGTCTCCGAAGCGGCGGGACTCAGGCCAGGTGATGGTGGCTGTGACGCCAACCGAAGAGAGGGCGAGGAGCATTTGAGCCGCATGACTGTCCTCGGCCATCGAGGCAGTGCGTGGGCAGACAATCTCGACCATGCCCGCGCTCAGGCGGCCCAGAACGTCTCCCCCGATGCCAATAGCGCCCTCGATAACCAGCGGCACCGTCAGGTCAACGAATTCAAAGGCGGCTGAGTCCTGAGTCCAGGGAAGCTCAGCGGTGTCCTGGTCGCCGGGGCAGTAAGTGCGCGCGACGTAACTGCCTCCAATCTCGTAAACCGGCCGCCCGCCTTCCACGGCCAGCGGAAAGTGAACCTTGAACATCCAGTCGCGCCCGCTGTAGTCGGTGATGCAGGTCTCAAAATCAAGCCGCGGCAGGCCGGCCCAAAGAGTGATGCGCGAGACCCGCCGCGCTTCGATGTGCGGGGAGCGGACGACCAGAGTCACCCTGGCCGCAGTGCGCTCTACACTGACTTGCGTGGGAAACTCCTCAGAGGCGAAATGCCTTTCCCCTGTCGTGGCGATGTTCCACGGCCCCTCACCGTAGACTGGCAAGTCGGGGTATTCCTTGTGCGCCACCAGGTCATTGGCAACGCGGCCTGGCTGGACAAACTCTCGGCCGCTGCGCTTGTCTACCAGGCTGACAATACCTCCGCCGCGAGCCGGGTCAACCTGCACGCGGAAGAACTCATTCTCAATCCAATCCGGGCCGTGCGTGATGGTTTCAGCCTGAGCCGCGCCCTGACAGCGCACCGTGTAGCACTTGGCGCCCAAGGCGGGCAGGTTCGTGGCCACAAAGCGCACGACCTTGCGGCCAGACACTTGCGCCATCTCAGCCGGCACGGCTGTCTCCCCATCGAAAACTACCGCCTCAGCCGACCGCCAGCCTTCCGGGAGCTCTGCTTCAACCACGTCGTCGCGCCGCCATGCCAGGGGGTTGAACACGGTTAGTATGGCTTCGCCGGAGGCGCCGACAGCGCCTTCGGTCAAGGCCGCAAGAGCGCCGGCTAGGGCTTCGCTGGCTGCCTCGTAGGCCTCGCGCCACCCACCCAGCAGATCGAGGTAGACCTGGTCCGACTCTGTGCCAGTTAGGGCGTCGTGGTGGGCATTGAAGATTAGTTGCCGCCAGGCAAGGTCGAAGTGGGCCACGGGATACGGCTGGGCACAGACAAGGGCGGCCACCGTGGAAAGCGCCTCTGCGTCGGCGGTGAGGACCTCGCAAACCCTGTGGGCCAGCTTGGTGTCCACGTAGGATACCCCGCAGCCGTTGTTAACTGGATTCATGTCACGGGTGAGAGCAGGTGGATCAACGTTCATGGCGTCGAGAGCCTGCGAAAGGGAATCGAAGAATGCAGTCGGAGTGGAACAGTAGATCTTTGGCGAGAGGTGAGTTTCATTCCACCTGGCAGCCAGCTCGTGGAGCCACGGGATTGGCTCCGCGAAGTCGCCGCCGATAGGCCATAGTTGCACGTGGGCCAGGCTATAGCGGCACGCCCGCTCAAACAGGTCCGCGGTGAGCCACCAGGCCTCTTCTGGGCTGTCAAAGCGCCTGAGGCTGTAGCCCAGGGTGTAGCTGTCAGGCTCCAGCAGGCGCGCCAGGACGCGGCTACCGTCGGGCGCCGTCCACCAGTGCTCGACGGGAAAGCTCAGACGGTCGGCAGGTATGCCCCAGCAGCGCTTGTACGGACCGCGAGCGTAGGCAACCGTTGCGTAGCCGGCGCGGGTCAAAAGCTGAGGGAAATTAGGGTCGTGGCCGAAAACGTCGAGCATCCACGGGTCAAGTCGCCCGGCTCCCCATTGCTCGCGGTGGTAAATGGTACCGTACGCAATGGCCCTCAGGGTGGTCTCGGGGCTTATCAGAGTGGTCTGGGGCTCGTTGTACAGCGCGCCCGCCAGCCCGCAGTGGCCTTCCCGGACCAGTCGCGTGAGCTCTTCCCGGCGCTGCGGAAAAGTATCCCAGTAAGGCTTGGTATAGGGAACTTGCTGCAACACGAAAGTACACCCAGTGGCAGTAGTAGTCACGTCCAGGTATTTATTGATGAGTTTGAAGGCGCTGCGAGCGTCGAATTCGACGTAGTTCCTCTGGGTGTTCCACCAGACGGGGTCGTAGTGAAAGTGGGGGACGAGATGGATTTCCCAGTCGTTGGACGTTGCCTGAAGCTGAACTTCGGCTTGGGCAGCGGCGCCACGGGCCGAGACTATGATATTTGCCCGGGCGACGCCCAGGTCGGCCGGGTAGGGAACTTCAAAGAGCTGGGCCGCGCGCGGCGGCAGGGCGGCACGAAAGTCCAGATGGTAATCTAAGTCGGGGGTCGCCAAACCGAAGCGCAAATCCGTACAGGGCCTGTCGGTGACGTTAAGCAACTCTATCCAAATAGTGGGGCATGGATGGCCTTTGTGCTCAACCCATATGTCGCGCGCCCTCACCCGGCCGATGCGCAGGGGGTGGGAAGTGTCAAGGCGGTGCACGACCTCTACGGAGGCCGGGTCAACGTCCAGAAGTCGAGCGCAGAAAGTCTGTAGCTCCCCTTTGGCGGGGATGGCGAGAGTAAGAAGAAGCGGCTGGGTCTCAAGCTGTAGCACGAATTCGTGGCCCGCGGCAGGTACGAACTCACGGCGGCCCACCGCGACCATGACTTTCGGCTCTCCGGTAACTGCCAAGCGGGCCGTCTGCGCCCCGCGAGGGCTCCGCAGCCCGCAGACGGCCAGAATCCAGCTACCTTCCTGCCCGCGGTAGCCAGGGACGGTTATTCGGCGGAACCGCCCGAAAGCAAGGTGCCACGGCTCGCCAGCCGTGGCTTCTCCTTCGGCCGGCAAGTCGTGAGGTGCGAGTAGGTCCGCGAATAGCCCGGTGGTTAGCCAGTAAAGAACATATCCCTCCGGGCTGACCTGGAAACCAGTTAGCTGGGGTCGTAGCATCCCGGAAAACCTCTCGTACTGCTTCGCGCGGCAGAGGGAAAAACCTTTTCTGATACTGGAGCCTGCCTTTGGGTAGTGAGCTGAGCGGTAGCCCCACCTGTGGTTGCCGGACGGACAGCTACCTTGCTTTGGCACTCGGCCGAGCCAGGCGCGGCGGCGGGCAAAAGAAGGCTCCGAGGAAGACCCGCGGCGTCCATGGTAGGACTAGGCGCACTGCCTCGCTACAGCGCCGTGGCCGGCGGTGCAGTTGTTGGCACACTCACAGAGCCTGAAGTCCCCACGGGGGACATCACTCGGTGCCTTCGATGCGGTCGAGTATTTCGTCGGAGATTTCGAAATTGCTGTACACAGCCTGAACATCGTCGTGCTCCTCGAGGGCGTCGAGCAAGCGCAACAATTTTGGAGCGGTTTCGTCAGGGACAGGGCTGGTGGTGATAGGTATCATGGTGACCTCAGCACGCTCTGGCTCAATGCCAGCCGCCTTTACGGTCTCAAGCACCTTGCTGAAGTCCTGCGCAGCCGTCCGAATCTCCCAGTAGTCTTCCTCTACCAGCACGTCCTCGGCACCCGCATCAGCCGCCAACAGCAGGATGGTGTCCTCGTCGGCGGCAGATTTGGGCACGACGATGACGCCTTTTTGCTCAAACAGCCAGGTTACGCAGCCAGCCTCACCGAGGCTACCGCCGGCATTCTTGAGGATATGACGAATTTCTGAAAGCGTGCGCTGCCGGTTGTCGGTGAGCACGGAGATCATTAAGGCAGCGCCGCCTGGGCCATATCCCTCATACATGGCCTCTTCGTACTGAGCACCTTCGATTTGCCCGCTGCCGCGCTTGATCGCGTGCTGGATGTTCTCTGCAGGCATAGAAGCAGCCCTTGCAGCTTCTATGGCCAGGCGCAGCCGGATGTTTTTCTCCGGGTCTGGCCCGCCCTGACGGGCAGCGACAATGATTTGGCGTGATAATTTGGCGAAAAGACGGCTGCGCTTGGCGTCCTGGCGGCTTTTGCGATGTACTCTGTTGGCCCACTTAGAATGCCCCGCCATGGCCCCGTCGTACCTCCGTGTGCGTCGCTAAAATTAGATTATACTTGTCCGGGGCGACACAAACAACGCCGCCTGGGTAGACGGGAGTATTCAGTTTACTCAGGATTCTGTTTCGGGCAGGAAAGAGTAAGGCTCGGAGAATCACTTTGGGGGTCTGGCCCAAAACCCGCTGTTGGCTTCTACAGGGCCACAAAAGTGTATGAAGTTGTGTGTCTCACCCTTTAGCTCGTAGCCCATCCCAGAGGCGCCGCAGAAACTTTTACAAGAGATATCATGGGCCGGAGCCTGTAAACTTACGCTAGCGAACCGGTGTTATACCGGCCAAGCATAAGAAAAGGAGGTCTCCGACCCATGAGACGGCAAAGCTTGCTTGCCTGTGATGTACACGCCAAGTATACCACGGTGGCTT
>JANZZA010000604.1 GCA_026419655.1 Armatimonadota bacterium
CTGCTTTCTGGGGGGAACCCTTTGAAAAGGGTTGCCCCCCCAGACCCCCCTCCCAAACTTTTTCCGCTGTGGGCGGGCCGGATTTTCAGGCGCGCCCGTAAACAGCGGAGTCTGGTCTCCGGTGCGGACGCGGCGCGTACGATGAGCACCTCTCTCAGGTGCCCTCCCGCGCGCCCGAAAATCCGGCCCACCAAAAAAACACACGCAGCGCAGTCAGGGCTGGCGCGTCCCCTTGTCTGCAGAGGCCGGTGGCTGCGCGTCTCCGCCAGGGAGCGCGAGCATTTACGGGGAGGGGGTGCAGGGGGAACCCCGCTTTTTGCCGAAAGGGGGGTTCCCCCTGCTCTGGGGGGAACCCTTTGAAAAGGGTTGCCCCCCAGACCCCCTTCCCAAACTTTTTCGGGCTCCTTCCACCCCACGCGCTCTTTCTCGCCGCCCTCGCGCCTAACGGCGGCGGAGGACGACTACGTCTGTGGCATCCAGGGGTAGCTCAAAGCTGAGCTTGCCGCCAGCGCGGGTTACTTTCAGTCGCCCACGGGAAAGTGACCCGGCGGTGGCTATCCGCTGGCCCTCCCGCACTGTCACCTTTACCTTCGGCAGGGGCTTCCCGGCCCAGTTGGCGAGGACGATTACGTCCGCTGTCGGCCCCCTGAGTAGTTGCGCTTCTACCAGCGGCTCGGAGACCTCTATCGGCGAAGCGACACGGGCCATTGTCAGCGCGGCCGTCAGGACGGAAAGCTGCTCTGGCTTATAATCCACGGTCAGGCGATTGGGGCCGGGATTGGCCGACCGCACGTAGGCAATGCCCGGCATGAAGGCAAACCGCAGCACTGTGCCCTTGCCGGCCGTGGCCTTGAGAACGGCGGGCTTTCCGTCGTCGAAGGTGGCCAGCACTTCAGCCCCTTGCGCCTTGCAGGCTTCCCGATAGCCAAGGACAGGCATGGTGCAGGCGGCCCACCACTTTGTTGCCGGAAGCTTTATTTCGCCGAAGACCTGCTGGTGCGGGATGCCATAATGCTCGCGGTAATCGCCGCCGGGCTTCTCCACACTCGCTACTTCGACGCCTGCGAGATTTACCAGGTCATCCAGCGGCTCATCATATTCATCCCGCAGGCCCGACCCCGCGCCCATGCAAAGCGTCCCGCCGGCCTGCACCCATTCCGCCATTGCCCGCGCCGCATCCCGCCGGAGGTTGGATTCGGTCACGTACAGGACGCGATAGTCCTTGAGTATTCCGTCGGCCACGTC
>JANZZA010000619.1 GCA_026419655.1 Armatimonadota bacterium
ATCGCCCTGGCAGCTAAGGCTGGCATCGGACGCTTGCAGAACCTGGCTGTGAAGCGAGTACAGGCATAAATTCTCCTGACCAAGGGCGCCGATATGGACTTTGCTTTCTTCGACACGCGCGAAGTGAAACGAGGAAGAGCATGAATTGTCCTGACCAAGTGGCCGCTCGTGCACCGTGCTGGCGAACCGGCAAGTGAAACAGGCACAGGTGTGGCTTGACATCAGCTCCAGACCGCACGCGAGGCAATAACAGCAATACTGCCATTCTCCGGGCGAAATTCTTAACAAGGGGCTCTCCTCAGGCTTTCCTTGCCAGGCATTGTCGCACTGCCTTCACCACAGACCACCCAATGAGGAAAAGCCCAATCAGAGGCAGGCTTCCTTCAGCGAGACCTGGAGTGCGCCAAGCCGCACACGTGGCTCGCTAACGATCGGAAAAACCCGGGCGAAGGCGTCTTTTGCCTGCTCTCGTAGCAGATGCCCCCAGCAGATAACTACTGCTGGGCAACCATAAGCATCCGATAGCCAAGGCGCGGGATGGCAAGGCGCACTCGGTCGCGATCCACACGCACAGGTGTCTTCTCGGGCCAGGACACAACACTGTGGGCGCTCACACCCAGAACCTTAGGGTTCAACCGCACCACGCCCTGTCTGTCCTCACGTGACAGGTTGGCCACGATAACCAGGGCCTTTCCTTCTCGCCGATAGGCGCTGACGTAAACGTCGGGCATGGCAGCGGTAGCCGGCGGATTGGAGGCAAAGTAAGGCACAAATTCCGCGTTCACGTAGCCAAAAGCGTCAAGGGCAGAAAGAGCTTCATCAAACACCGGTGTATTGCACCAGACAGCCCACGGCGACACATCGTGAATCATCAGAAGGGCAGCTAAACCCCGCGTCGGTTCGACCTGCTCAGAATAGGGTGGGCGGAACTCAGGCAGGAAGAAGGGCATAATCCCCCATTGACGGCCCATGAATTCAGCGCGGAAGGTGTCCAGGGACACTAAGTCCAGGTAGCTGTCCTTGACACGGCCCACGAAGTGCTCGCCGTCGAGATATGCGTCTTCGTAGGCCAGGACTGGAATGGTCACTTTTCCCGACATGTGGGCCATTAGGAAGGTCTGGCGCGGCTGGCTCTTGACCAGGGCATAAATGCGTCGGTAGAGGGCACGGTAGGCAAGGATGTGGTAGGTATGCCTGACAGAGCCAGCCCGAACGTAGCCGCACGGGCCAAGGGCACAGGGGTACGGATGCGTGTTGTCGTGATAGAAACCGTCTAAGCCGAAGCGCTGCATGAACTCGCGGTTTTTCCAGACGAGGAAATCGGCCAGGCCAGGTGCGCGAGGGCAGACCATCGCGAACAATGCGTTGTAGGCAGCCACGTCCGAGGAAGTAGCATCTCCACCCCCCATCCACCACCTTGACTTGAACCACTGGAATTCCGGCGAGGCTTCGGAAAGAAAGGTCAAACAGGAGTAGGGCACCACCCGAATGCCGCGGCTGTGCAGGTCCGTGACGCGGTACTCGAAGACAGGCGGATTCATGGCCTCAGCGTAACCGAAGTATTTCATCGAATCATTTGTGGGAGTCGGCCATATGATGGCAACGTTGGCACCCCTGGCCGGGTGCAGCCGCCATTTTCGCCAGTCCTTAGGTAAGGGTTTCACCGGGGTGGCCTGAAGGCCAAACTGGTAGCTCCACCCGGCTGGCAAGCTCTGGCCCTCGGCGAGCAAGTTGAGGCGCATCACCACTTCCCGCGGCTTGCGCACGGTCTCGAAGGCATTGGAAGCGTCGGCATTTGGCCAGTGCTCTGACGTTTCGCAAAACCAGAAAAGCCCTCGGTCATTGTCACCGAGCCAGGCTGTGGGGATGAAGGAAGCACTGTCTACGACGCCCTCACCGGCAGGAAGATGGCCGGTGACATTGGCCCAGGCCTCCGTGTAGCGGTGGCGATAAAGCGCGACTTCGGAGCGCAGCGGTATTTCAAGAGATACAGCGTCGGGGCTTGCCCCAGCCGGAAGCTCCAACTGAAGCGAAAGGAGAAGCAGGCCGTCGTACTCAGCGCGAGTGCGGACGCTCAAAGTGGCAGTGCCGGTGGTGCACGGTGCCTGAGCCACGCCCTCGATTTCTGCGGCGGTAGGACTGGCGCTCACTATCCGCAGCTTGCCTCTCCCCCACTTTAGCGGCTGATTGCCGAAAAGGACCTGCAGCGTGACAGGCCGCGCGAGTAGTTCTGCGCCGGCCGAAGCTATCTGGGCAGGCAGGCCAGTCTCATCGAAAACGTACTCGCGCCCCCAGCACCTGACCCGCAGGGGGCGCCGGCCATCTACGCGCAGAGGTGTCCAGGGCGGCAGCACCACATCTTCCAGGCCGATGCGGTTACCAATCCAGTCCAGGTCCGGGATAGAGAGGGACCTGGCTACAGTAAATTTCTCACCGCCGGGCGCCGAGATGATAGCCGAAAGCTGGTAGGCTCCCGGCCCAAGTCCGCCGAGAGAAAGCAACCCCGTGGCCTGCCCGTCGCGAAAGCCCGGGCGCGCCGACGGTCCTTGTCCACCTCCGACCGGCACCAGGGAAAAGGTGACATCCAGGGAGTCTTCGTCCACCTCGGCCAAACCCACTAACTCCAGCGTCGCCTTTAGGTTCATGGCGTCAGGATTGAGGTCAAAGCCAAGGTCAAAATGCTTTTCGGACAGCGCTGCGGGCAGGTCGTACTCACCCCGGTAGTGGGCGGAAACCTCTTCTTCGGTCAAAAAGCGGTCGTAGATGCGGACGCGGTCAATGAGAGAGCTGGTGGTGCGCTCGATGTGCCAGGGGTGGTCGCCGATGCGAAAGGTCGGCTCCAGCGAAGAAGGCAACGACGGCTGGACCGAGGCGACCAGTTTTCCGTCCACGTAGACACATTGTTTTCCGGGGCGCCATGTGCCGGCGATGTGGTGCCATTCGCCGGGCTTCCATGATTTGATGTCCGCCGACGCGGCGAGATATGGACCTTCAAGACGGCTGCAACTGAGCATGAGCAGGCCGCCCTGGTAGTATTTGTACAGGTATAGCGCTCCCTGTCCGCGGGCATCAAAGAACACGTGGAACTTTTCCTCGGTGCCGTCCCAGTCAAGCGGACAGACCCACATCTCGACGGTGCCGCGCACGGGCGAGACAATGCCAGCGGTCGGAAACAACAGGTAGCCTGTGCTCGGCCCGCTTAGGAGAGCCTTGCCAAACCTGCCGTCCACGAGCTCAGGACGACCCTCAACGGTGGGTGGCACGACGCCGGCTGCACTTTGCCCGTCGAAACCTTCTTCGAAGTCAAGAACCAGTGTAGGCCGCACTTGCGCCAAGGCCCCAGGTGCCACCGTGCCCAGCAACAGCACCATAAAAAATGAGCTCCGCATCTGCATCCCCTCAGCAAGAGTTGAGACAAACAGCTTCTGCAAGTGCTTTCCTTCTCCTTTGCCTGTGAAGAGGCCTCTTGTGAGCCTGGTGCGGGACTGGTAAGGTTTGCCGGTGGAAAGGAGACGCCAGCAGGAACGACGAAAAAGACGGCGAAGCTGAGACTTGCTGCGCAAGCAGCGGAGGCAGGCCGTATGGCAGAAAAAGTCTTGGTTGTGGACGATGCGCCGGATTTCGTTTTCGCGATGCGTGGGTTTCTCGAAGACCTGGGCTACGAGGTAATCGAGGCCTACGACGGCAACACTGCCCTTGAGGTCATTGAACGCGAAAAGCCAGACATCGTGCTGCTGGACGTGATAATGCCTGTCATGGACGGCTGGGAGCCTCTCTCGGCAATCCGGGCGCGGCCGGAGTATGCTTACCTGCCCGTGGTCATGATAACAGCCCTGGACGAGCCACAGCACATAATGGAGTCTTACGACCGGGGCTGCACGGACTATATTGCCAAGCCCATCCAGGACTACGACCAGCTCGCGCTGATAATCCGGAGGCTGCTGGAAGTGGCCAGGGATTTTCGCGAGTCCTCTTAGGCCTGTTACTACCGGCCGGCGGACTCGTCAGGCGAGGCAGGATGAGCAGCGGGAGTTGCTAGCGCTGCGGCGAGGGTGCCTGCGAAAGCCTCTGCTGCGTCGGGGCCGCTGGCGGTAATGATGGTGCCGCTTACTACTACGTCCTCAGCAACATACGATGCAGCTCTCCCCACAAGCTCCTGCTTCATGTCCGGCCAGACCGTCGCCTCGATGCCCTTCAGCAGGCCTGCTCTGGCCAGGATAACCGGCGCCACACAAATCGCTCCTATAACCTTTCGCGCAGCAGCAAAATCCTTCGCCAGTTTTATCAGTGACGGGTCGCTCAGGTATTTCGTCATACCAGGACCGCCGACGAATACCAACATTTCGTAGTCGGCGACCTTGACGTCTCCTGGCGTCGCGGTGGCCTGTATTTTGGTGCCCGCGACGCCCACGCACTCGCCCTTGCGCAATGAACCAACCGTGATTTTTGCCCCGGCGGAACCCAGGATCTGGTAGGGCTGCTCAAACTCTTCGTCGCGAAAGTCCTTCGGCGCGACAATCATCAGGACGCGCTTGCCGCGAAGGTCTGCAACACCTGGCTCGCCAGGTGTCTGAGGCTCTTGCTGCGCCGTCGGCCCGGGCCCGACGGTTGTCTCAGGACCGGCCATTTGAGGACTTTCAGGCGCCCCTCGCCGCCCACACCCACACATGGCCGCCACAAGCACCACCCCACAGCATAGTCTCCACCCTCTCATCGAGAGCACCCCCGAAAGCTACAAATCAACTAACTCGTGAGCATTCTCGCGCACCTTGCGGATGGCGTCCAGCATAAGGTCAATGTCCTCAGGGCCGCCCAGGAAGACGGCATGAGGCATGTGGATTCCTTCCTCCCGGTAAACGCGCTCGCAGTTGGGGCAGTAGACCGCCGAATAGTCCGGCGCGTCCACGCCTGGCGGCCAGGCTACTGGCCCGAAATTGCGCTCGATGAACAAGGGATTCTGGTAGATGGGTTGCAGATGCCCCAAATGCACGGGCACGCCCTCGGCGGAGAGAGCCTGCATGAACTTGTCGCGCGTCACCCCTTCAGGCCATTCTTCCTTCACGAAACGCCAGGCATAGAAGTAGAAAACCCAGCGCTCCAGTCCCTCGACACGCTCCAGGGGCGCCACGCCAGGGATTTCACGCAGGCCATCCTCAAACCGGCGGGCATTAGCATCGCGGATATTGGCCTGCTCATCGAACCGAGAAAGCTGAGCGAGAGCTACGGCGCCCTGCCATTCGGTCATACGCAAGTTACTGGCGACGCGGTGGAATTCGTAGAAGGGGGCCCCGGCAACTCGGCCGATGTGGTGGTAGCTGAACACGAGCTTGGCCAGCTCTTCGTCGTTGGTGAGCACTATGCCACCCTCGCCACAGGTGAGGGTTTTGCCCATCTGCAAACTAAAGGCCCCCGCATTGCCGCGAGCGCCAAGCTTCTTGCCTTTGTAGATGGTGCCGTGGGCGTGGGCGCAGTCTTCAAGCACGAAGAGCCCGTGGCGGTAAGCAATGTCGTTTATGCGGTCAATATCGCACGGGTATCCACAGTAGTGGACAGGAATGATGCCCACGCTACGGCTGGTAATCGCGGCTTCTATGGCGTCGGGGCTTATCTGGAAGGTAGCCGGGTCAATGTCAACGATGATTGGGATTGCGTTGACGAGAATGACAGCAGTAGCCGTAGCGACGAAAGTAGCCGCCGGGACGATGACCTCGTCGCCTGCCCTAATGCCAAGAGCCTTCAGAGCGCACTCAAGCGCCTGGGTCCCGTTAGTGACCGCCACTCCAAAAGCAGCGTCTTGATAGGCGGCAAAGGCCCGCTCGAAGCTGGCGACCTTGGACTTCTCGACCTGCTCGTCGGACCAGCCGCCACGCCACCAGATGCCCGACTCGAGTACTTCGTTAAGGTACTTCCGCTCGAGGTCGCCCCATATCGGCCAGGGCTTACCAAGCAGACGATTCACCACGGGCGTGCCGCCCTTGATAGCCAGCTCGCTCATTGGGATGCCCCTCCCGGCACTAGATAGGCCGCTGTTATTTCCGCGCCACCTGTATGTTACCTGCGTGCCGGTGAGGGCCTCGGGCGGCCAGCGGCCAGAGGAAGACTCAGGCGACTCTGGCCTCACACCCACGAGAAGCTTCCTCGTCGAGCGGCGCCACCCATGAAACCGAGGACAGGCTAATTATGATGACCGGGGGCGCGGCCCCACCCATAGGGGTAGCCGTACGCCAGCGCGGCTTGCTGACAGCCAGAAAAGAACGGTTAGGATTGTTCAGCAGGTCGCTAACTCGCACGCCCGGCGGCAAAAATATGATGCCCTCGAGAAGACCCGCGTCCGCGGTGGAAATAAGCACTCGCGTCGGTGTTGCAGTGGAACGCAAGTAACCGATGAACACCGGACAGCGCTCGCAGGTGGTGCGTGGCCGCTGGCAGCAAGGACTGGTATCAACTTCCCAGCACGCAAGGCCTTTTTGGGCGACGGCACAAAGAATGCATAGCTCAGCATCGGGCTGAACTTGCTTGCAGAAAAGCTCCCCTGTCTGCGTCGCCATAAACACGGCCCCCCTGAGACAACGTTGGCCTGTTGTTTACACGGCTGCAACCTGCGTGCCAGATGGGGCAAGGGCCACCGCTACCTGCGGCAGTGGGGTCTCAATACGGCGATAAGACAGATAAAGCAGGAAAGAAAAACCTCGCCCGATAACT
>JANZZA010000620.1 GCA_026419655.1 Armatimonadota bacterium
GCCCAGCCCACCGGTAGTCTTTCCTGACAGCTTCTGGGGCGCCCTTCTCGGCTGCCCCATCCCTCCCAGTACCCATAAATCAGGGTTATGCAACAGTCTCCTGGTGAGCCGCCAATGAGCCACAGCGCGCCGCTATCGAGGGGCGCAAGGGAATCAGCCGTCATCCGTGCATATTCGGCGAAAATGGCGTCCCGCTGCTGCGGGTAGGCCGTTGCATAAGCATCAGGGTTTGTGTAGCCGATACCCAGCCCGCCGACGAGATAGTCCGCCTCGGTGGCCGTGCGCAGATAATAGTTGAGCACCGGCGGCGCCAGCACTGCCGTCGCTGGCGCAAAGCTCCAGCCCATCGGTACCTTGCCTCGCTCCAGCGTGTCCCACCAGTTGGGCCGGAACCTCATCATCAGCGCCTCGCCCAGGTTGTCCCCATCGGAAAGCAGGAAAGTGTAGTAAACCTTGCTCGGGTCGAGAGCGGCGGGCGCTGAGATGGGCTTGTGTTTATATCCCAGCAGCGGCATACCTGAGTGGACGCTGAGGTTTGTGGCCTCGTGCGAGACGGTAAGGAACTTGCCATAGACCGACCCAATACGCACGCCTTCTCCCTCGCCAACGCAATCGGCGGCCGCATAATTCGGGTCCTGCACGTTTGGCATCCAGCAGAACCACCAGCCAATGATTGGCGTGTTGGGCGGCGTAGAGGCGAGGATTTTCTCCAGCAGCCGCTGCTCCCGCACGGTGCGATCGCTGCCGAACCAGAAGGTAAAAATGCGGTGCTGGACGAGGTAGTCGGTGAGGTAGAAGATGCCGGGATACAGGGACGCGAGGATGTGGTGGTTCGTCTTTGGCCAGAGATTGTCGTAGGCCCACTGGTACATCTCCAGGGGTGTCTTCCAGCGGGCACGAGTGTCAAATAGCACGGGCTTGTCTTGGGGCGGAGCTTCGTCGGCGCCAAGCGCCAGCGGCACGGCGTCGTTGACCGCACAGAGCATCAGTACCACATTGGTGACATTGAGCCTGTCGGCGCGGTAGGCCCCAATTTGCTTTAGTATCGCCTCGTCATATACGACATACCCTTTCGCCACATCTCCAAACCGCCGCCATACTTCTTCAGGCGTGGTGTCCTCGGTTTTCAGGCCTTCGAGGCGCAACTCTTCCAGCCATTGTCGGTCCTGGGCGTCGTAGCGCGTGTGGATAATATACACGCGTGGCTGCTGTCGGTTTATGAGGCCTTGCAGGACGGTCAGGGCAAATTCCTCAGCCGGATCTGCCTTCGATAGGTCGCAGACGAAAATGGTCTCTGCCGGGCGCTCAGAGCGTGGCCATATGGTGGCGTAGGGCCGCGGCTCCGAAATCGGCGTCGCGGGCTGCCCGGCGTCTCCGAGCAGGCTATCCAGTGTGGCGAGCATTGTCCTCACCTCTCGGTCTTCCAGCAGACCGCGCAGGCGCAAAAGGTGAATGGTTCCCGCTACGGTAATCCTGAACATGGCCCAGGAAGATATTGTCGGACAGTTGCCCCGGCCCCAGAGGTCATAGGCTCCATTGAAGCGGCGGCAGTGGTGGGCGATGATGACCGCCGGGTAAAGCTCGCCGGCTGCGTCGCCCGCCGCGAGGAGGGGCAGCACCTCATCTTCGGCCGGAAGGCTTTTTACTGCAAGAGCCTGAAGCAGGCCGGGCGGGTCTATGCGCTCCCACGGGATCGCGCCCAGGCCCAGCTCCCGGCCCAGGGGGGTGAGGCCGAATCCTCCCGGGCCGGGCACCGTCACAAAATCTCCCGTGCCCAGCCCGTGGCCCTCATGCAAAAGATAGGAGCTGTCGTGTCCCAGGTCTACCCATCCGCCTGAGGCTTCCTCGAAGGACCCATTGGGTAACAAGTTGGTATCCTCGCCTGCGCGATGAAGAAAAAGGTCGTCAAGAAAAAGCCGGGCGTTTGGCGCCCAGAGCTGTGGCGAAACATCCGCGGTAGCTGCGCCTTCGGGAACCCCCACTTCTTTTTGCACGCGCACCCACTCGCACGGCTCGTCGGGTATACGTGGCCCGTCCTGGCCGATGAAGCGCCCCTGGGTGTCGAAGAAGCGCAGGAAAATGCATGAATTTGGGTGTGGCGCAAATTCTTCTGAGTGCTTTACCCAGCCGCCCACCACGTAGCGTTCTCCTGGCCGCACGGGAAAGCCTGTTGAGTTGGGTCCTGTCCAGTCCCTGCCAGCGGGATTGTAGATTTCGAAAGCAGCCTTGCCGGTGCGCGGTTGCCCAGCAGTACGTCCGCCGCGAGGAAGATGTCCGTAAGCCCATCCCGCAGCGCCACGGGCCAGACAGGGATGACAAAACGGCACTCCGCTTGGCACAACAATGCTGCCGCCGGCTTCGTGGTATTTCACCAGCGTGTCGAAAGCATCCAGCGGAAAAGTGTT
>JANZZA010000348.1 GCA_026419655.1 Armatimonadota bacterium
AGATGTGTATAAGAGACAGCTACCGGCCCCCCTGTGGGGCGGACCGGTCCTGACCCAGCCGGCGGCCATAAAGATTGCCTGCGATTTCGCCG
The DNA here is from genome assembly GCA_026419655.1 of Armatimonadota bacterium. GTDB lineage: Bacteria > Armatimonadota > Zipacnadia > Zipacnadales > FEN-943 > JANZZA01. Next base: position 93 of record JANZZA010000348.1, read on the forward strand.
GCGAGGTTGGGGCCGTCAAACTCTTCGACGCCGGCGATGTCCAGGCCAATGGCTTCCAGATAGTAACCGATGAGCGCGAAGGCCTTACCTTCTCTGATACGGGTGCCTCCTTCATGGGCTTTGCTGCATCCGCCCTGCTTTCGTGCGCCATGCGCGAGAATGCGCCTTACGCCTTTGCCTTCTGCGGCGACGGTAGCTTTACCATGAATCCCCAAATACTCCTCGACGGCGCCTACCACGGCGTCCGCGGCTGCGTGCTCATCTTTGACAACCGCAGCATGGCGGCCATCGCTGGCCTGCAGCGTGCCCAGTACGGCCGCGAGTACCGCACCAGGGATGGATTGCCGGTAGATTACGTTGCCTGGGCCAACAGCGTCGCCGGCGTGCGGGGATTTGACGGTGGCCGGACGCCCGAGGCCCTGCGCGCCGCCCTCAAAAAAGCCTACGACCATCCCGGCCTTTCCGTAATCCACATCCCTGTGTACTCGGGCGACCACGAACTGGGCGGCCTGGGCGCCTTCGGCGACTGGAACGTTGGCAACTGGTGCGAGCGCGTCCAGGCCGAGCACCACCGCCTGGGACTGTGAAAGGCCCGCCGCATCCCCAGGAAGTAGCAAGTAGCAAAAGCTCTTTCCTGTGGACGGCGCAAGGGAACGCCAAGATGTTCTCCGGACTCTAGGTGGCGGAATACCGTGTGGACACGAGCGCCAACAGGCAGGCTAAGTACTCTGCTGCAGGTATCCCTGCCAAGCTTTGTCGCCTTTGTTCCACTGCAGACCGTCTCCCTAAACCAAAGGCGCCGCGTCGGTCCCACGCATTGGCTGACCCCGGGTGAACTCCCAGCTAACAGTGCCACCCACGCCTCTTGTCCGAGAAGCTCCACGGTGCCAGCAGAATCGGCTATTGACGTGCCCCCTGGCTATGCCCATGCTCCTTGGCTACTAACAATCCTATTGGCTATTCACATGCCCATGTTCTATACACATGCCCCTCGGCGATTTACGTGCCCCAATGCCATGTTGCCCTGCCTGCCGGACCAGGTGAGCCAGGAACTGCACGGACGTGAGCAGCAGGTACTGGCTTTTCCGAAGGGAAAGGAAACCAAAGGGTCGAGGGGGACCGCTCATGTCGCGCTTTCAGTGGATTCAGGTGATCGTGGGAATGGCAATGCTGTGCTTGCCGTTTATAGGCTGCCGAGCCGACACCGCGGCCAGACAGCCCTACGGCCTGTTGGTTGTGCCGCCTATGGCTCGTGGAATGCCTGTATCGGCAGAAGTAGACTTTCAGCAATTAGCAGCAGCTCTTGGCATGAAGAACTGGACCGGCCCCGTGAAACCCGAGGATGTTCGGGCGGCCATGGACGACCGGCCGACAAAGGGGATACCTTGTCAGTTTGACGCGCGCGGCCCAGCCCAAGGAACCGTCACCATACTGGCTCCAGCAACGAAAACCTCTCAGCGCGTCCGGCTATATTTCGCAGGCGGCGGGCAGGCAACACCACCCTCGGAAGGGCAGTTGAAGGTCACGCGCGCCAACGGTGCGGTAGTCGTGGATAATGGCTACGTGCGCGTAACTTTCGATCCGCGAAAACAGGGTGGGCTGCCGTCCCGCTGGGAATTCCTTGCCACAGGCAAGGTATTTGAGAACTTCAACAATAACGACGCCGTCTTCAAGCCAGAAATAGGCCGCCTCCACCTGCGTAATGACCCGCAAGCACGGGTGGAGCTGGTAGCAGCCGGGCCGCTGAGGGCCCTTGTGCGCGTCATGGCCCGCTATGTGCGCGAAGATGGCACACCGCCGGCCAGCAATCCCAGGGCGGTATACGAGTATTCTTTCTTCGCTGGTTCTCCGTTCATCGTACTCAATGCGCGCGTCAGCCAGGATACGCCTTTCGACTGGAATGAGCTGCACATCGTCGAGATAAACTTTCCGGGCGAGGACTTCACACACTGGGCGCACGTCGGTGGGACGCAGCCGCTGAAGGCCGAAAAGAAGAGCCACAGTTGCCAGGAGTGGGGCGCCCTCGCCGATGGCCCAGAGGGCCCCAACGTCATCGCCATCATGGGCCGGCCCCTCATATATGACGGCCGCGGAGAATACGGTACCTACATACACGGTCCATGGTTTAACTGGGTGAGCAAAGAGATACAAAGGGACGTGATTCTGTACGCCTCCGGCGATCCCCAGGCCCTTCACTGGCTGCGAGAGGGCCTTGTCCCGCCACGAGTTATGCGGGCACGCGTGTCCACGCCAGCCCTGGAGAAGGCCCTGGATAAACTGTCCGCAGCCACCGGGCCAGACGGGCCGCGGTGGCGCTGGGCAGGTGCCTTGCTGGCTGAGTTTTCCCGCCATCACCTTCCTTTGGCCCAGCCGCTGGCCGAAAGCGCCGTGAAGTTTGTCGCCCGCAAGCAAAGCGCAGCGGCATGGCTGGCGAAAAGCCTGCCCGGCACGGTTTGCCTGGACAACGGCGTGCTGGGCCTGGCCTGGCGCACCGGTGAAGGGGGAGTCGGCAGAATCACTAGTCTTTTCGACCTGCGAGCTGGACGCGAGCTGCTAAACCCGGACGGGCCACCGCTATGGAGCCTGTCCCTCGAAGACGCCGATGGGAAGACCATTACCGCCGATGCACTAAGCCCGACAAGTGCGGTCAAGGCCGATACGCAGGCAAAGAAACTCACCGTCCAGTGGCACCCTCTGCGCAGTGAGGAAGCACAGGCGCAAGTCAAAGACAGCCTCGTCATTACGATGACGGCTGACCTTGCCAGGAACGGCGCCCTGCGGCTGCTAGCGTCGGTGAAGAATGACTCGCCGTTGACCATCGCCGAGCTTACGTGGCCACAGCTAGTTTTCGGGCCGCTGGGCGGAGAAGTCTGGGACGACGTTTTTGTGGCGGCTCTGGACGCAGGCGTGATGTGGACAAATCCCTACGAGACCTTCCAGGGCATTGGCGGGTCCCTGTACCCAAACGGCTGGCTCGACATTCCGCTCATGACCCTCTACGACAAGCAGGGTGGCCTGGTCTTCATGGCCCAGGACCCGTATGGTTCGCAGAAATATATCGAGGCAGCCGGAGACCCGTCTCGGCAGGCGGTGAGAATGGCTTTTCGGTGGCCGGCGCCAGGCCATACAGTGGCGGGCAATGACCTTACGCCGTCGGGCCGCGTAGAAATCGCTCCCCTCGCGGCTGGGCAGGACTGGTACGATGCAGCAATGGTCTATCGGGCCTGGGCCGAAAGAGAAGCCCAGTGGTGGCCAGCGCGCGGCAAATCCGGGCGCCCCGATACCCCGGAATGGATGCTAGACCTGCCCGTTTGGGCCCTGGGCGGGGGCGCCCCCAGCGATTGCGTGGCTGCAGTGAAAGCCTTTCGCGAATATATGGGCGTGCCCTGCGGCTTCCACTGGTACAACTGGCACCAGATACCCTTCGATGTGAACTACCCCCACTATTTCCCAGTCAAAGAGGGCTTCGCGGAGGGCGTCAGGGAACTGCAGGCGGCAGGCGTGCGGGTGATGCCCTACATCAATGGGCGACTGTGGGATACTGGCAACGACGACTTCGCGACGCTGGCCTTCCCGGCCGCGGCAAAAAAGCGCGACGGCACGAATTACATCGAGGAGTACGGCTCCGGGGCAAAACTGGCACCAATGTGCCCCACAACGCAATTATGGCAGGAGACCGTACAGGGAATAGTGAAGCGGCTTGTTGGGCCGGAATACGGCGTTGACGGCGTATACATTGACCAGGTGGCAGCCGCCGCGCCCGCTCCGTGCTATGACAAGAGCCATGGCCATCCCCTCGGCGGCGGCCACTGGTGGACCACGCAGGGCTACTGGCCGATGCTGCAAAAGCTCCGCGCTGACCTTGCCCGCGAATTTCCGGGTAAGATGCTGACGACTGAGTGCACGGCCGAGCCGTATCTGCACTGCTTCGACGGGTATCTTAGCTGGCACTGGCAGGACGACAACGCCGTGCCGCTATTCCCAGCGATTTACGGCGACAAGATTCGTCTTTTCAGCCGCGCCTACGGTGCTGCAGGCGATGTTGACCTCGTCCACCGCATGAAAATGGCCCAGCAGTTCGTTTTTGGCGAACAGCTAGGCTGGATTGACCCCAACGTGATCAAAGAGGAAAAAGCCGGGCCGTATTTGCGCAGCCTGGCCCAGACGCGCTGGCGATTGCGCGAATATTTCCGTGGCCGGATGATGCGCCCGCCCGTAGTCGAGGGAGACGTGGAGAGGATACAGGGCGACTGGCAATGGGGCGGTGTAAGGATGGTGACGCTGGCGGCGGTGCAGGCCGGAGCCTTCCGGGCCGAAGATGGCCGCGTTGCTGTCGTGGTCACAAATTTTTCGGACAACCCGCAGGCCTTCACTCTCCGCCTGCACGTAAAGGAATGGAAAGTCAAAGGGCGTGAACGCGTGGCAATGAAGCTGGAGGGCCTGGAGACTCGCGTTTTGGAACTGCAGCCCGCTGGCGGCTAAGAATCCGCGAGCCAGCACGCTCAGGCACGACGCGTTACGGACCGCACAAGGATTGGATGAGGAGTGAACAGCCAATGAAATGGGCAGATAGAGAGGCAGCAATAAGGTTTGTCGAACAGCACTTCAACGCGGGCCGCGCACTCCCGTTGACCATGAAAGTGGACGGCGTTGAGACCAGAGTGGCAGCAAGCGCAGACCGGTGTCAACTATGTGGCACGGTCATAGGCTGGGTTGGCGACGTGCAGGCTCATACCAGGCTTGTGATCTGGGACCGCTTTGCAGCAGTCGAGTTGACAGGATTCCTGGAAAACGTAGGGGACTGTATCAGCCAGCGACTGAGCGACATTATGACAGCAGACGTTGAACTCGGGCCGCTGGTGGGAGAGCTTACGGTGCATCACGCTCACGGCAGCGCCTGCGAAGCAACGGATTTTCTCCCGCTAGAGACGAAACTCGACCCCGATGGCGTACTCGAACTTGCCCCGGTAGGGGGCCGGTCGTCCAATGGCACGCTACCGTTTTTCAACTTGGCGTGGGAGGGCGGCGGAGTAGTGGTGGCGATAGGATGGTCCGGCCAATGGCACGCCTGGATTGAACACGTCGGCGACAAAGTGCGGCTGCGGGTAGGCCAGGAGCACACAAACCTGCGCCTGCTGCCCAGGGAGCGAATACGAACGCCCAAGGTCCTGCTGGTTTTCTACAGGGGCGAGGAATATCAGTGCGGGAACAACGTGCTGCGCCAGTGTCTGCTGGCCCATTACTGCCCGCGCCACGATGGGCAGCTTTTCCTGCCGCCAGTTACACACAACACGTGGTTCGTCTACAACGAAGGCAACGAGACCACAGAAGAGAACCAGCTCAGAGTTATAGAGAGGCTCGCTCGCCTGAAACTGAGAACCGAGGTTTTCTGGCTGGACGCAGGCTGGTTTGAGGGCGGCTGGCCGCACGGCGTCGGCAGTTGGGTGCCGAGGGCCGACAATTTCCCGCGCGGTCTGCGGCCCCTCGGCGACGCCGCCCACCAAAATGGAATGAAATTCTGCGTATGGTTCGAGCCAGAGCGAGTAGCACCCGACAGCCGGATAGCACGCGACCAACCTAGCTTTGTGCTGCAGGGGCCTGTCAACTGGACGGGTGTCCACGACGGGCTTTTCAACCTTGGGAATCCGCAAGCACGGGAGTACCTCACTAGCATCCTTTCCCACATCATTGCCGAGTCCGGCATAGACATCTACCGCAACGACTTCAACATAGACCCGCTGGAATTCTGGCGGGCGGCGGATGAGCCGGAACGTGAAGGCATAACCGAGATACGGTACGTTGAAGGCCTGTATGAGATGTGGGCCGAGTTGATGCGCCGGCACCCAGGGCTGATGATTGACAACTGTGCCAGCGGGGGCCGCCGGATTGACCTGGAGACATGCTCGCTGTCCATACCGCTGTGGCGGTCGGACACGCAGTGCAGCCAGAAACCGCAACCAGTGTGGGACCAGGTGCAGACGTCTGGGCTTACGCGCTACGTGCCTTTCCACTCTGCAGGCGTGTGGGCCTATGACCAGTACAATTTCTGGAGCGTGGCGACGGCCGGTGTGAATCACTGCCTAAACATCACCGCGCCTGACTTTGACGCAACTCAGCTCCGCCAGCGCGTGGACGAGCTCTTCCGCTGGCGAAAATACTGGCTGGGGAATTTCTGGGCGCTGACGCCCGTGACCCTCAGCGACGAGGACTGGTGTGCCTGGCAACTCCATTTGCCGGAAAGCGGGGATGGCATAATTTTTGCTTTCCGCCGCGTCAAAGCTCCTGAGGTCATCGAACTCCGTCCGCGGGAGATTGATGAGCACGCCAACTATGAGGTCACTGACGAAGAAATCCGCGAGAGCATGGTCGTGCCAGGGGCAGACTTCGCCCACGTGCAGGCCAGAGTGAAAGAAGCGCCCGGCGTTGCAATCATGACCTACCGAAGAGCCTGAGGTGCGCCCTCGGGCGGAGAACAGCAGGGAAAAAGTTCGGGAAGGGGGCCTGGGGGACAACTTTTTTCAAAGGGTTTCCCCCAGAGAAGTCTGTGTGGTTTTCTCTGCGTGAGCGGCTGTTTCCAACCGTGCACCCGGCCATTCGCGTGCCGTGTGCGGATTTGGGAGGCGGGAAAATGAGAACCGTCGGGCTATTAGTTGCGTTATTGGCGGCCTTGCCTGCGGCCGCGCTAGACAACCCGTGGATAAGCGTCGTGTACTTCTACTGGTACCAGTGGGACTACGACAAGCACATGGGCAACTGGATTGGCGGGGTCTATAACACACCACTGATGGGCTACTACGACTCCTCTCGTCTCGACGATAACATCCGTGAACTGCTGTGCGCCAGCGAGTGGGGCGTGACGCACCATTTCATGGACTTCTGGGGCCACGGATGGCTGGATGAAAAGGGCCGGCCGCGCGAACAATGCCTCTACGATGCTGCCCAGGCCGTCCGCGAAAAGGGCTACGACATATGGATGTCCATCTACCAAGACGGCGAGGACTACCAGATGGACTATTTCGAGCGGAATGCCGATGACGGGCGGCAGGTGGACTGGCTCAACCGCAATTTCGCTCCCCATCCGCTTAACCCCAGAATAGGCAACAGACCCTTGCAACTTGTCTACATTCGCAACGGTTCGCCAAAACAGACCGTCACCGACGAAATTTTCCGTGAGTGGCTGCAAGAAAAGTACGCCACCATAGAAAAGCTCAACGCGCGATGGGCCGCGACTTACCGCGACTGGACCGACGTACGCTGGAACCCTCAAGCCCGGGGCATGGCACGAGCTGATGCGATACTGTGTCAGTACGACCTGTGGGCCCGCAGCTTCGCCGGCTACTTGCGAAAAGCCGAGGCCAAGACCGGCCAACCAGCTTTCATACCATCCTTCGACATCGCCTACCAGCCCTATTTCAACTGGGGTTACAGCCTGCAAACGAAAACCTTCGTCGGTCCGCACAGTTATGCGGGCATTTTCGGCCAGCCTCATGACCAGGACGCGGAGCGCTTCATCCAGGCCGCCGTCGCAAAATGGTACGGTACCGTTTTCTTCGACACCTACAAAAACTTTTACCACGACTGGGAAATCCGCATACCGGGAACCTGTTTTCCGCCCGAGCCGTACCACTTCGACCGCTTCTGGACCATAGTGCTCGCGCACTACGCCGAGGCCTTGCTGCACCTGTCCTGGAACGAATGGTGGGAGGGCAGCAACTTAGAGCCGTGCATGGAGTACGGCAAGACCTACTGCGAGAAAAATCTGCTCTACGCCACAGTGATGAAAGCCTGCTTTGACAGTATCCGCCGCGCACAGAAAAGCGGACAGGTGGCTGTGCTTTTGAACGACTGGCAGTGGCTGGCCAGCGGCAACAACAGTGGCGACATCTACGGAACCATACAGAGCCTGCGGGCAGCGTCGGTGGATTTCAAACTGTTGCCCGACGATTTCGTGACCGACGAGCATCTGCGTGGCGTAAAGCTTGTTATCGCGCCCGGAGCAGGGGTGGGCTTCGGCCAGAACGCAAAGGGCGAGGCTATAACGGACGTTCTATGGCGCTGGGTCAACAGCAGCCCGGACAAACGCCTCATCGTCGCAGCCTTGCCCGGGCCTTCAGATAAGTTGCCGGCCGACTGCGGAGCTAATCTGCGCGAAAAGCTTGGCCTGCGCGACCAACCGCCGCCACGGGGCACCGCAGAGCCGGCCAGCATGAACGCCTTGGTGGACATCGGCGAGAGTGGCGACGAAGCCTTTCTGATTTCGGGCTTTTCCGGAGCTGAAGACTGGGGCCGCCTGAACCGCGAGGCCTTTGGCGCGCGAGACGAAAAGCATACGGTGCGCTGGCTGCCAGGAACCGGCGACCAGACGCAAATCCTTCTGCCAGTGGCGCCAGCAACAGACCATATTCTCACCTTCGCAGGCGACGTGGCCTGGCCGAATAAAATGGAGGTGCTTGTCAACGACCGCTCTTGCGGAGAGGTCGAGCTGACGCCCGGATA
>JANZZA010000730.1 GCA_026419655.1 Armatimonadota bacterium
GTCTGGCGGAGCGCGTCATTGGCCCATTCCCAAGCACCGTCGCCGAGGGCAAACCAGCCCTTGCCGATGTCCCCGGCGGGCACCTGCGGCGCGGCAGGGGCCGCGCCCTGCGCAATTTCTTCCGCTCCCTCGGCGCTCGGAAACCCCCAGAATTCCGCGCACCCCATCCACGTCATGAAGCCGAGATACCCCTGCCGCGTGCGCTCTTCTTCGGTCATCGGCGCCCAGGGGCTTTCCTGCAGCAGGGCGCCGTCGGCTGAGAAAAGCTGCGCCCGCACCCAGCCGCCTCGCGCCTCGGCCCGAAGGATGTAATCGGTGTCGTAATGCCAGCAGCCCTGGGCACCGGACCAGAGAATTTCCAGGGGCAGACGATAAAGCATCAGGCCGCCGTTGCCCCACTCGCCGCCGAGCCACGCAATGAACCCTGTCTGGGCCGCAGCATCCGCCAGGAAAAGCATTCCCGCGCCGCCTGCACCCGGTGAGACTCGGACGCGGCATTCCCACGTGCCTTCTGGCCCTGTCGGCTGGCGCAGAATGGCCGAGCTTCGCTCGATGACGGCATACTGGCGCAAGCGCGTCCTGGTTATGTCCGTCCACATCCAGTTGCCTGGGCCGACAACAACCCACGGCGAGTCCTCTCCCTGCACCAGCCGGCGCTTGTTTGGCGCGTCGGCGACTATCGGGCTGAGCGGCGCCTCGGCGCGCTCCCACGAGAAAAATCGCGCGCGACCGTCCCGCGTGTAAAGAGCCAGATGGCCCGGCTGGCCAAGAGACCCTGCAGGCGCGTCCACCCACGGGCTTTGCGACAAGAGGGTCTTGCCGTCCGCCTCGAAAAGCTGCACGCGCGCTCGCCCGTCCTCGACAACGGCCTCGACTATGTAGGGCTGATATGGCTGCCACGGGGCAAGTTTATCTTCCCAGAGGACATCGCCGCCGGGCGTGCGCAGCCGGAGACCACCACCACTGGCCGGCCCGCCGCCCAGCGTAGCCAGCAAGCCCTGCGCGAGGTTTTCATCGGCCTGCACCCACAGGCCCGCCTCGGCCGCGCCAAGTGACGGCTCGACGCCGGTGCGCCACGCCCCGCCGCGGCCCGCTACCGTGCGGCAAAGCGCCACGGCTTCCCCTGCAGGCGCGCCCTGGTGAAGCATAGCCACTTCGTGGCGCGTGGGGCGCCACTGGCCGCTTTTCACTACCCACTCGGCCAGCGGCTGCGACCAGCACGCCTCGGCCGCCAGCAAGGCCACGCTGACCACGCAGGACACTCTGACGCCGACCATCTTCATCGCGAACCACCCTTCCCAGGGGCGCACCCTCGTACAGCCCCGAATCTATTAGGCGTCGCCGCACCTTATAAGACATGCCGGATGCGGCACCTTGGAGCAAACCCCGCTTTTTGTAGAAGCCGCGGCCTAGTGCTGGAGGAAACCCGTTGAAAAGGGTTCTACCCCCGACCCCCTTCCCAAACTTTTTCAGGCTGTGGCGGGGCCGGATATTTCGGCACGCGCCGTCTAATGGCGCTATGCACGGCCGCCTGCGCAGCGGCCGCATAAGTAGTTCCCTCCGGGTACCCATCGGTGCCGAAAAATCCGGCCCACCCCAAAGATACGGCCACCACAAGCATTATCCGCCCCCTCCTCCGCCGGTCTGGTGTCTGTGCACATCCGCCAGAGAGCACGAGCATTCACGCGGGTGGGGTGCAGCAGAAACCCCGCTTTTTGCTCAAAGGGGGTTCCCCCTGCATGGCGGAAACCTTACCGATTCGCCGTTGACGGCGACGGATAATAAGGGGGTTCCCCTTGCATGGGCGAAACCTTTTGAAAAGGGGCGTCCCCCAGGCCTCCTCCCCAAACTTTTCGTGCTGTTGCCACGACACGTACTCCGTACTGCGAAACCACAACCCTATGCCGCGAGCCGTAAAACAACACTGCGACCTAGAGTTCCTCAGGTAGCACGCTGTACTCCTCGCAGGCCAGGCAACCGACGCGAAGGGGCCTCACCCACCCGTCAAGCCGGATCGAAAGAAGGCACCGGCAGGCGCTCGCCGTTTCGCCGGGCTGATTCCATGGCGACTATTCCGGGCACTGTCATGGCTAGCGCCTCGTAGATGTCAATGGCCGGCTCGCGGTCTTCCATCAGGGCCATGACGAACTCGTGGGTGAGGAAGCCATGAGAGTTGCCGTGACCGGTAGGGATTCGGAGTGGCTCTGGCAGGAGGTTGAGGTAATCCGGCGGTGTGGTGAGGCTTGGCTGCCCCTCAACCTGTAGCATGAACGGCTGGCCGCCGCAGCCAGGAGCGTAGAGAGCAGCTTTCTCGCCAATCCATTGGGCCCGTTCGCCGCCGGCGTGGCAACGCCAGAAAACATTCACCCGGCAGAAGCTCGGCCCGCTGGTCGAACAAAGCGCCGTCATGTTCAGGAAGGGATTGTTATAGGCGTTGTCCCTCAGGGCCGGTTCGTCATCTGACCCCCAGCCTAGGCAGGAAACCGATGTAAGCCGCTCGCGCGTGACCCCCACGTGGAAGCAAGTCGAGTGGGTCGGGTAAAGCATCGGCGGCAAGCCATAGCGCCAGGTGGGCTTGCCCTGGTAGAAGAACAGGGCTTCGCGCTCGGCGCCCGTGAAGTTGTGATAGTACTCGCACTCGGTATAGAGAAACTGCCCGAAAACTCCGTCCTCGAAGAGGCGTCGGGCAAGCATAGTTTCTGGCCGGTAATAGCTGGTCTCAGCCATCATGTACTTCAGGCCCGTGCGCTCCTTGGCTTCTTTGAGGGCGCGGGCTTCCTCAAGGGTCAGACAGGCCGGCACGGCGCAGATACAGTGCTTGCCGTGATTGAAGACCTCCAGGACGTGGCGTGCATGGTCGGGCGCGCCAGTAAAGACCGCCACAGCGTCAAGGTCCGGGTCCTGGACGAGAATCTCCAGCGACTCATAGGCTTTATCGCAGCCATAAACCTCTTGAAGATACGCGCGCCGGTCGGGCCGCAGGTCGCTCACGGCGGCCACAACACAGTCCGGGTCAAGGTGCCACTGAAAGGCCGCTCCAAAGCCGCCGCCAACCACACCTATGCGGATACGCCCCTTGCCCTCGCGGCCTGCTGCCCATGCTCCCGACGGCACGGCCAGACTCAGGGCACCGGCAGCCGCTGCCGCTCCTGCCGTGCGCACGAAATCCCTGCGGCTCATCTGCTTTCCCGTGTCGGTCATCACATATCTTCTCCTCGCCTAACGCCCTGTCTGCACCGCCCCTCCGCCACCACGATACGCTCAGTCTTACCACGCCCCGGGGGCGAAGGAAACTACTGACACCGTTTGAAGCCTACTCTGCGGGCGCCTGCCTTTGAAAAGATTATTGTGCAGTCACCTTTGTGAATTCCCAACTCCGCTCGTGCCTGCGTCGCCATCCAGTATTTTTGTGCGCGCCGCGTGGACAGTCATTATCGCGGCATTACGCGCGCAGGCAGCGGCATTCACCTTGGCATGACGTCAGCCCCAATGCCCGGGTCAAAGCGGGCCTTTCCTTGGCATAAACCCCCGGCAGACTATTGCAACAGTCGCTTCGTGGCTTGCAGCACCCCCTTACGGGTATACGGCCAGGCGCGCCGACTCGCCCAGCTTCTTCGCTCTGG
>JANZZA010000754.1 GCA_026419655.1 Armatimonadota bacterium
ACCGCTGGCCACCAATTGCTCCGCGCACTCACGGAAAGTCTGCTCGGCCTGTACCCGGGTCTCAAAGAGGAATGGGGCGCCGAAGCACACCTGGCGGTGAACATCCTCGAACTGAACCAGGGCTTCATGGCTGCCGGCGCGCAGTTCTGCCACCAAGTCGCGGACCGCCTGTCGCCAGGTCCTTCCCATCATGCGCTCCAGTCGTTCATGGGCATCCTGCAGAGACATTAGTTCCTCGAGGCGGTCCGCGGCTGCCGAGAAGTACGTCCTTGGCATGTAATCGCCCAATCCTGCCTTATCCAGGGCCGCCCGTAGACCCCTCACTAAAGCTGCATTAAAGTCATCCTGGTCGCCTTCCAGCACCACCACCAGATATTTTCGTTGCGGCGTCACGGCGCTCAGCGCTTCTGTGAGGGTTTTGAAGCGGCCGGGGTGGGCCTGACCCAGCCGGTCCAAGACCGGGGCTACTTTGTCAGCCAGGCCACGATAGATTGCCGCCAGCACTAACGCCAGGTGACTTTTTCCCGTCCCGTAGCTGCCGGTGATGAGTCGCGCCCGCTGCCTTGCGGTCGGTTCTATCTGCCGGCCGACGTCGAACAGGACTTCAGCTCCGCCCCTGGTGGGTATGTAGGCCGCAGCTTTTTCAAAGTCATCGAGTTCGTCCACAAGCCGTACCGCAGCTCGAAAACCAGGAGCCGTGGTGATGACCTCTGCAAGCTTCGCCATGCACCTCTCACCCCAAATGTCTAGGCCACCGCGTCTGAGCGCTTCCGCATCTTCCCGTGAGATTGCATCCTACTCGCGCAAATCTTCTACAAGGCCATAGTCCGTGGGCCTGTGCTCGACTGGCAGGTCGCACTCGCCCGCCAGGCTGCTCACCACGACCAAGGGTGTGGCATTCTTACTCTCGTCGCGCAGGTCGCTTTTTAGGAGTTTTCGAAACAGACGTTCTCTGTCGCGCGGCGGCCACCGCGTGGCAAAAGCATCCACCTGCGTCACCACCGCTCCGCCGCCCTTCGTTGCGCGGTCACGGATCCACTGCACCAGGTCTGGCCAATTGTAGCTTGCCCCTCGCAACTCTTCGTCTTGCGACTCGTCGAGCATGTCCACGTAGGCCAACCCTTCGACCCCGGCGAAGACCTGCCAGAACTGCGCGCATGTGTCCTCCAGGTCAGCCAAAACCAGAAGAACCGGGTAGCGGCTCCTGCGCGCCTCGCGCAGTTTCTTCCTGAGCCGCTCGGCTACCTCCAACTGGTCAGCCTCATTCCTCAGTACCGCCATCGCCCAGCTCCCTTGCGGCCTCTTGGAAAGCCTCTCGCCAGCCAAGGTCGCCTCTTTGCCGCAGATAGTGAGCCGCCAATATTTGGAGTGGCGAGACCTCCTTAAAGTAGGTTTCATTCAGCCCCGCCGTCAGGCTATAGGTTAGCACCTGGCCCCCGAAGGCCGCGTCTATTTCCAGCAGGTAGCGCTCCAGCACTCCCGCCGACATGTGCAAGGCCCCTCCCGGCCCCCCACGCGCTGCCAAAGTCTCAAGGGCAGCCGAAGTCATCCTTCGCCGCCGCGCCCAGTCCGCCAGAGCATATCCCACCGCCCCCGTCGGAGCCTGTCCGTGCCTCACAGCCAGCTTCGTCAGCCCGGTCATCTTTTTTCCATCGCTCTCCAGACGCACAATCCCTAACTGCTGGCCCAGGGGCGTATCCTCCAGCGCTTTCACCAGCGACAGCCGCGCGTTCCTGGCGGTGCGTGGTGAGCAGTCCTCGGCCAGCCCCTGCACAGCCTCGTCCAGCTCCGCCAGCGTGTAAGTCCTGTATTCCAGATGCGCCAGCAGGTTCCACACCACGTAGTTCGACGATAGCTCCCAGTGCAGTACCCACCACGTGGCCACATCGTCCAGCCCGCTGTCCCAGCGGAAAATCAGTCGCCCCAGCGGCGTCAGCTCTACCCTTGCGGAAGACCGTCGCGTCAGCCCGGCGAAGCGCATCCACGCCCCCAGAGCCTCCACCTGTACCGTGCCAAGGCCAAGCGATTGGGATAGCTCCGGATCCCGGCCGAAAGACCTCAACTCGCCGCCCGCGAGCAGACCAAGCGCCCGGCGTAAGGCGCCGGTGGTAAAGGCGAAGTGCATGGTGGCCGTGAGACCCCTATGTTCCAACGGAGGCCTCCGCGACGTTAACAGAGTGAGCCGCCCAGCAACCGGCCTTCACCCTTCGCACGCAGTGCAGACAGCGGCGGCAGGTCGCTTCCTGGACGTGCCAGTAC
>JANZZA010000019.1 GCA_026419655.1 Armatimonadota bacterium
CGCCTGGTGGAACGGCGGCGACATCGGGCGGGCGGCCATGCAGGTGTACGTCCCGCGGGCTGAGCCGCATGAGCACATCGAGGCCCTGCCAGAGCCAGAGGGCTGGGTCACTCATTATTCCACCAGGAGCCTTGAATACCGCGTCAACCTGGCTCTCCGCGCGTGCCTTTATACGGACTATATGGGCGAGGCGGTGCCCTATTACGCGGCGGGCGACCTGGCGCCCAACTGCCTTGCGCTTTACCTGGGCTGCCGGGGCGTCGAGATGCCCGGCACCTGCTGGTGCGAACCGTTCATTGAAGACCCGGCCGCCGCCCGGTTTGACTATGACCCGGATAATTTTTACTGGCGCTTCACCCTGGCCGCCCACCGCGAAACCCTCAAGCACAGCCGCGGGAAATTCCTTCACCAGTTTCCTGACCTCATCGAGGGCCTGGACACTCTGGCTGCCATGCGCGGCACCGAGCGGCTGCTGATTGACCTGGTCGAGCGTCCCGACTGGGTGCACGAATGCCTGCGGCGCATCACGTGCCTGTATTTTCGCTATTACGACGTGCTCTACGACCTTATTCGCGACGAAGTGGGCGGGAGCGTGTACTGGGTCTGGGCACCCGGGCGGGTGACCAAGCTGCAATGCGACTTCTCGGCAATGATTTCGCCGGCCATGTTCCGGGAGTTCATGCAGCCGGTGCTAACGGAAATGACGGAGCGGGTGTCGTATTCGCTTTACCACTGGGACGGGCCGGGCGCCCTGCAGCACCTGGACGCGCTGCTTGAGATACCTCGCCTGAACATGATTCAGTGGACGCCGGGCGCCGGCAACGAGCCGGCCTGGCATCGTCGCTGGTGGCCCTATTATCACCGCATCCTCGACGCCGGTAAGAAGGTCTTCATATCTGACGGTCCTGGCCTGGAGCAGCTCCTTGACCTCAAGCGCGAGTTCGGCGAGCAGAGCAAAAATATGCTCATCAATTGCTGGCCACCTTCGCGCCAGGAGGCTGACGAGTGGGCGAAGGCCATGCAGATTGACTGAGCAGTGGGCGGACTGTTGCGTGGCTGGTTCGGCAGGCGGTGGCCGGGGCGAATGCCGCGCGAAGACCCCCCGGAGCCACCACGCGGACGGCTCATAGCCGGGGTGTCGTGGGGCAGCTCCCGCCGGGAGTAGAAGGGTAATAATAGAAAAAGGTCTCCGCGTCGCGGCGGGGAGTCATGCGGAGGGTGTTGCAAAAGCCTCTTACCCGGTACCCAGGTGCAGTCGCAGATGAAAGGCCGGGCGGACGGGAGTGGGCCCTTTTTCTTGCTCCGGATAAGCCAACACCAGCTTTTGCAACAGTCCGCTAAGAAAACCGTGGGAAAGACGGACTGCTCTTGTCAAATGGTTCTGGGAAAGGCAATTGCCCGAGGGGACGTGGGCGGGCGGCGAAAGTCGGGAAGGGGAGGAGGCTGTCGCAAAAGTCGCTTTATGGCGTCCCAGGCGCAGTCCCGAGGAGGCCGTCGCAAGTGTCGCTTTACCGCCCCTGAGATGCGGCCGCAGGTAGAAGGCACGACACACTGAGTTGTGCATTTTCCCCAGCCTGTATAGGTCAAGGCCGGCTTCGGCGAGAATCCCCAAAGTAAAAGGTTGGGCTCGGGGCGTTGTACTTTTTATTCACTCTGCACAAGCCAGCACTGCATTTTGCAGCAGTCCCATGGGGAACAAAAAGGCGGGCAACACAAGGACGGGACGAGTACCGTACTATACCCTTTGGCAGAAGCAACACGATGCGCCGACCGACGACGGGGTATACAGTTGGGGGGCGTGGCCGGTACTTCAACGGAACGTGCGGCTTTGGCCCCGCGACGGGAGCCAGAGCTCCCACACCGTGAGATAATAATCCGTTCTAGAGCCGCCCAGCAGGGCCTGGCGCCAGAGGCGCTCCTGGGGCCCGTAGGGCATGAAGCCGTGGGGTTTTTCCCGCGCGCCCAGGCGGCGCAGCTCGCCCCGGACCTCCTCGGCCATCTCGCGAGCCACCCGGCTGCCGCGGTCACGGGTCACCAGCCAAACCCGCCCTCCGCTGCGCAGGACCTGCGCCAGTTTCGCCACGCCGCCATGATAAAGGTCAACGGCTTCCTGGCTTGCCGGCGGAGCGT
>JANZZA010000046.1 GCA_026419655.1 Armatimonadota bacterium
ATCGGAGATGTGTATAAGAGACAGGGTGGGCGGTTATGAGCCGTGTACGGTTATAGACTTCGAGGTGCCGAAAAAATACGGGCTGCGCCAGACCATTGGAGATACCCTGGGCATTGGGGGCATCTTTCGCGCCCTCCGCACCATACCCGTAATGCTCGACTATGCCCGCATCATGGAAGAAATCTGCCCCAAGGTGTGGCTGCTCAACTACGTCAATCCCATGGCAATCAACACCTGGGCGATGCTTGAGGCCACCCGCATCCGCACCGTGGGCCTGTGCCATTCCGTCCAGGCCAGTTACCGCCACCTGGCCGCCGCCGTCGGAGTAAATCCCGACGAAGTAAACTTTATCTGCGCCGGCATCAACCACATGGCCTTTTCCCTCAAGCTTGAACACAAGGGCGAAGACCTCTATCCGCGCATCATCGAAAAGGTCCGCTCCGGCGAGTATTATCCCGACTGGGACCGCGTGCGCCTGGATATGCTCCTGCGCATCGGCTACTACATCACAGAATCCAGCGAGCATTTCAGCGAATATAACCCCTGGTTTATCAAGCGCGACCGGCCAGACCTGATAGAGCGCTATAACGTCCCGCTTGACGAATATCCGCGCCGGTGCATCGCACAGAATGAAAGTTGGGACCGGATGGCCGCCGACTTAGAGGCCGGGATCGGCTTTGAGAATCTTCATCGCTCCGATGAATATTGCTCGCGCATCATTCACGCCATCGAGACCGACGAGCCCTTCTTGCTCCATGCCAGCGTCCTCAACCACGGCATCATTGATAACCTGCCGTGGGGCTGCTGCGTTGAGGTGCCGTGTCTGGTTGACCGCAACGGCATCCGCCCGATTCGCGTCGGGCCGTTGCCCCCGACGCTGGCGGCAATGAACCGCACCAACATAAACGTCCAGGAGCTCACGGTGCGGGCGGCTCTGGAGCGAAAGCGACAGTATATCTATCACGCGGCCATGCTCGACCCGCATACGGGTGCTGAGCTGAGCCTGGACGAAATCTGGGCGCTGGTGGACGACCTTATCGAAGCCCACGGCTCCTGGCTGCCGATTTTTGAATAGAAGGACTGCATCGAGAGTACGGGCTATTAGAGACTCGTTCCGAGAAGGTGTCGCTCGCTCACTCTTTTCTCGGCGAGAGCGGCCTCCTTTCCGCAAAAGCCGCTGTTGCCGCTGCACTCCTTCCGCGCAAGGTCCACGCTCCTTCCGCCGCCCGCGCCGCAAGTAGGAAAATGCCAGCCGGGGCTGAACATTCCTCGCAGCCGGGCCGCGCGATGGCGGCACATGGCCGCGCTGCGCCATGCAAAGGTTGCTCTTTTATGCCTGCAGGCAGGCTTTGCTGCGAGGGATGTCAGTGGCCACAGTGCGTCGGGACGCAACGCTCCTCACTGTCGAAACCGACTGCCTCACGGCTTCCGTGGCAACGGAAGGCTACATCAGCGGCGTTGCGGCTGGGTCTTTTATGGACAAGAGGACCGGCGCCAGGGACCTGGGCTTTGGCCTGATGATTGTTGACTTTCTGCTGGAGCCGGGCGCCGATACTCTCGACACGCCCGAGGAATTTCGCTACCGCTGGGGCGATTTGTTTCACGGAAATATCCCAAAGCGCTATGTGGAACTGCCCCAGATTTGCACTCAGGCCGGGCGGCTGGAGCACGAAATCACCGAGGGGCCAGGCTTTGTGGCTGTGCGCCAGTGGTTCACCTGGCACCAGGCCCGGCCGCCGTATCGGCCAGGCTCGACCTGGGAGCAGTGTCTCATTTTCCCCGACGGCGTGCGCTGGTTCCTGTGCCACGACCGCGTGACCAGCGTCAACGACGTGGAGGCCCTCATCTTGAGAATGGACATGCCAGGGCACATCCGCCACCAGCGGGGCGACACCTTCGAGGAGGTCTACCTAAGTTGGGCAGGTTCCATACCGGCCACCGCGTTCTCTGAGGACTTCCCGCCCGACGCCCGATACCTCTACCGGCGAGACGAAAGCCACATACCGCCGCGCTTCATCAAGGGGTACGAAATCGGCGGTGGGCCGTGGCTGATGGGAATGTGCCTGGAGCCGGCGGCAGTATACGAGTCCTGGTGTCACCAGCGCGGTTACGTATGCATGATTCACGA
>JANZZA010000056.1 GCA_026419655.1 Armatimonadota bacterium
GCCTTCGGGTTTCCCCTGGGCTTCGCGCATGAGCCGCTCTGGGGCATGGCGCCTGAGCAGCACCCGCGGGACGCCACGGCGGCCGTATATGAGGAGCTGGCGGCTGCCGCGGCTGTAGACCGACCTATACTAGCGCCGCACAACCTACGCGTGTACGTCGCTGACGACGGAAAAGTGCTCCTGGTCCGCGAAAGAGCAGGCCTGGCAACGGACGCCGAGGTGAGCGTGCCGCTGCCTGCCGGCGTGAAATATCCTGGTCTGCCCGCCCGCCGAGGCTCTGACGGCTACACGCGCTTGCGTTTGCGACTCGCCCCGTGGGAAAGTCGCTGGTGGAAAGCTCGATAAAAACTCGACGGCAAAACACCTTTATCTGGGGAAGCCCTTTGAAAAGGGTTCGCCCCCAGACCCTCTTGCCAAACTTTTTCTTCCTGTTTGCGCTTCGGGGACAGGCAGCGGATTGTGACTATCTGCAAGCGATGGCCGGCTGCCATCCGTTCGACTCGCGCCAGGACTGTCTACTCGCCGACCCGCCATTCTAAAATCCCACAGGAAAATTCCGGTTGAAGCTCTACCTCAAGACGCAAGCTCGTGGTCTCGATGGGGCTGAACGTAACCCTATTGAACTTGTCCAGCTCAACGCCGTATCGGTCGGTGGTCTTGACGGGCTTCCAGTGCTCTCCCTCGCGGTAGAACAAACGCCAGGCTTTGGGCACCCGGCAGTGCCCCACGCCCGTATCATCAAACCAGTAGACTTCTGCCCAGGAAAGACGCCGCGGCTCGGCAAAGTCATATTGCACCCATTCCGTGGTCCCGCGATGGTCCCACCAGGTGAAGCGCGGGATAGATGTATCACCAGACTTCTCTGGCAGGATGCCGTCATTTAGCGCCAGCACCGTGTCCCACGGGCAGCAGTGAGAAGCCTGGGGCGCCAAAGGTGGCGGCGTCCATCTGTTTGCGCCCGGTTTATCGCTCGCCGTCGGGAAGGCAGAGATTCTCAAGCGCGCACAGCCCATCGGCACCAGGGTTATCTCTTCTACCGGCTCCCGGGTAAAGGCCGGGCTTTCCTGGACTTCCCCGACCAGCCCGTTAGGCTCAAGTTTCCATTCCGGTATGCGTCGGCCCCTGGCTATTATGGTGACCGGAGCATTCTCGACCGTCCATGGCTGAGGCGCCAGTGGTCCTGGATGCTTAACGACGCGGAAGTTAGCCACCGCATCTGTTCCTTCGAGCACCAGGCCGTAGTTCCATGGCGTCGTTGGGAAAACCTCGTAGGCGGGCCACTCGTCGGTCCCACCGTAGCGCTCCCATCGCTCGCCTATCTTTAGCGAAAAAGTCAGCGGGCCGTAGTCCACAGAGACGGTATTCCGGTTGCGCTCCCAGATGCGCAGGCTTATGCGCATGGGCAGTGTCAGCTCTACCTGGTCCCCTTCGCTCCAAGCACGCTCGAGAGTCAGCCACGATCCGGGCGGCGCCTTCGCGTCAACGACCTGCCCATTTACCTTCACCCGCGCCCCCTGACACCACCCAGGTATCCGCAGGCTCAGCGGAAAGGCCACCGTCTTCGGCGCGCGGATGCGAAACCGCACCGTTTCCTCAAAGGGATAGTCAGTCTCCTCAATTATCCGTACCATCGTCCCGTCGCCGACTTTGGCCTCTACTTCGCAGGCAGCATACAGACAGGCGGCCAGTCCTCGCGCCCCTGTGGCCATCCACAAATGCTCCGCATAATACGGCCATCCGTGGGAGACGTTATGCTGACAGCAACGATAGTCCCAGGGGTTATAGCTGAGCATGTCGCCGCCGTTTTGCAGCAACGGCGCTTTGCTATGCCGGTCAAGCTGGACCATATTAGGCGCGGTGAGGTAATGAAGGCCCTTGAGGTCGGGCGTCATCGAGGCCGGAAACATGTTGAAGGCCACGTCTTCGCAGCGGTCGGCATATTTTACGTCGCCGGTGATGGCCAGCAACATCTCGTCGCTGAGCATCATCTCCACAAAGGAACACGTCTCGGTTGCCTGACGCGGGCCGTAGTAGCCTTCTCGGCAATTCTCGTCGGCGCCATACATCCCGCCCGGTACCTGGCCAAATTTCTCGCGGACGGTGTGATAGTTGCGCTCGGCGGCATCCAGGAAGGCTTTGTCCTTGGCCTGCTGGTAGTAGATAGCTGGCTCTTTGAAACCCTGGGCGATATTTACGCCATGCCAGCTCGCTATCCCGCTGGTCCAGTCGCTGCAGCGCCGGTGGATGAGGTGGGCCAGGTCCAGCAGCCATGCTTCGCCCGTGCGGTTATAGAGCCAATAGACGCTTGCCAGATTGTCGCCAGCGCGGACTTTCTGCCAGCTTCCGGGGAAGAGATTTTCGCCCTGGCTGAGTTGCCAGCGGAAATACCGCGACATAAAGGACAGTACCCGCTCGTCGCCCGTGGCCTCATAAAAACTCTGCAGCACGTTGAGCATTATCATGTTGGGCCACAGGTCGTTGTTGCGCTTGTTTTCGCGCGGGCCGAAGTAGCCATCCGGCTCCTGGCTGGCCAGGCTGGCCTCAATCCAGCGACGGGCCTCGGCGATTATGCGCTCGTCGCCGAGGATATAGCCCAGGTCGCCAAAGCCCTTGAGCCAGTAGGGCATTTCTTCCCAGCCGCGCTCGCCCTCCCCTGTCGGGGACATCCAGGCGCTTCCCTCGGCCTTGCACCACGGGCTGATTTCGGTCAGGTGGCCAATGAAGCCGTCGGCCTGGAGCCGGAGCTGCTCCAGGAGCCACCCGCGGGGCTTTATTGCACCGATGGGCAGCTTGATAAGCGGGCTGGGCTCCAGAGGCTCCCGGTTGCCCACGTAGTATGGATTGCTTCCAGTCGGTGGATTAGCGTCTGAGCGCACCATAATCCCACTCTCCTGTGCGGCCAAAGCAGGATGGGCGGCCACACTGGCGGCGGCCACCACCAAAACTACAGACCTTCGCAAACCTTTGGCGCCTTTCATCCAGACATTTCCTTTGCAGGAGGTGTGTGCAGCGACCTGGGCAGAAAATGTTTTTTCCCCGCCGCCTGGTCGGGTCCTTGGCGATGGCGGCCGAGCAGCGCAAGCTGAAGAATGTCCCGACGACCCCTGGACACAACGGGTGTAATTCTATTGCCGGCGGCAGGGCCTCTATTCTTGCGCGGGCAGGATTTTTCGGCGTGGCTGGACAAACGCACAGCCGTCCTGATGGGCCACTGTCCGGCTATCCTCCCGGAGCGTTATCCCGCGGCGCAACGAAAAATCCGGCCTGCCCACGGAGTGAAAAGTTTGGGATGGAGGTCTGGCGAAAAACTGCGCCAAGTGAACTTAAAAACGTACGCGGCTCCTTAGGCGGCTGGCCACGAGTTCCGGCATAAGGTGTCTGTAGCGGGGCCTTGTGCCTAGCCGTCAGGACCAGTGAGAACAGCGCGTCGGAGTCCTCGTAGTGCGGTGGCCTAGTACTGCCGCATGAGCTGTTTATCACTCAGTCAGCTTATGAGCCTTCGTGCTCTACGGCTTCCGCCAATGAGGATGTGCCGGTGTTACACCTGTAGTATGGTAGCGAGCAGAAGGCAGGGTAAAAGTGTCCGCTTCTACTACTGGTCTGGCTTATGATTTGGCGCTGAGGTATACCGATGCGGCCTCGGGTGCTGCCAAGGCTTGACATGCCTTCACGGTGCGACCCGTGGCCTGCAAGAACAGCTTTATGGCCACTCGCCCTGTCTGAGACCATGCCGCAATCCGTCGCACATAGTTACTAGAGTTAATACGCAACGCCATAACGGCGAGGCCCATCCAATAGGAGAGTGTTGCAAAAGGCACTTCCCCGCCGCCGAAGAAAATCGCGGGTAAAAGGTCAGTTATAAAGAGTTATACGCCTTCCTGAGTCAAAGTAAGCCGACGCTGGGTTTTGCAACAGTCTCAGTAGGAAAGACGGCACGTCAGCAACAACTTCAAAGGCGCCTTCGCCGCGCTTACAGGCTGCTGGGCCGGATAGGATGTTAACTACGGGTCCACTTCGGTCGGCTGCGTAAAATGGCCGTAGCCCACGGCTGTTTTCGACCCGGCGCCCAGGTATTCAAGCGCATCCTTGAGCAGTTGCACGGCCTGTTGTACGTCGCTGTCGTCTGTGCCTGGTGTTCTCTTTGCCACGGCAAACTCGAATTCCTGGCCCTGCTTCACAGTTAGGAAGAAAATTGGATTTGGCTGCATCCAGTCGCCGGGAGGCTTTGAGGGGTCGGTGTAATATTCCTGGTAATGTGGGTTCATGATGTCTATTTCTATCTCTGGCCAGGTCGTCGGGAAAGCGTCAAAGAAAATTACGCTACCGGCCCACAGCTTTTCTTGGCCGCGCGGGCCAAATATCCGTGTCACAGTGTTTTCGTCGGCGGCGCCCCAGTACTGGGCCCAGGCTCTTGCCATCCCCTTTACCGATGAACCTGGCAGGTACGGCACGCCGAGATTGCGGTCCCA
>JANZZA010000132.1 GCA_026419655.1 Armatimonadota bacterium
TCGCCCAGGAGCTCAAAATCAACCCCTGGGTGCAAGAGGCGGCCGAAGAACTGTAAGAACTCGCACGGCTGCCCCATGCAGCGCCGGCAGCAAGCCGCTGGACCTCGCGCTGGTTTGCATTTCAGACAACGGACGGCAACAGGCAGCTGGCACCTCGCAAGTTCCATGGCGTGCAGGAAATCCCTGTGGGATTTAAGCACTGGGCCTGAGCTGAAGCAGCGCGGAGGCTGCAGAGAAGCCCGTGAGTAGAGCAGTACTTACAGGATGGGCCCCGTTTCGAGAAGGCTTGGGATGAGAAGATGAGACACGCGACAAGGTTTTGTGGGCTGGCCCTTGGTTTGCTGTTGGCCATCTCTGCCCCGTGTGCGGTGAAGGTTAGCAAGACCGGAGCATACCAGTGGAGTCTCGAAAGCAGCGCGATCAAGGTGACGCTGGACTGTCAGCGAGCATGCTTTGACGTAGTGGACAAGCGCTGCGGGCAGCGATGGGGAGCGACAGGCACGCGGGCAGCGATTTTCCCTGTTGCGTGGACGGTCGGTTTATCGCCCGAAGCGCTGTCCCTGGATGGGACCATCGAGGAGCAGGAATGGCCGGGCCCAAGGATTGATCTCACCGGCGCTGGCAACCTCACCTGGGGCAAGAACCGACCAGCCGCCAATGACTTCTCGGGTCAGGTCTTCGTGTGTCACCACCAGCAGGGTCTTTTGCTGGGCGTCCGGGTGCGCGATGACGCCGTGGTGTTTCCGCAGACGGAGGAGCGTGAGTGGTGGGAATGGGACAGCGTGGAATTTTGGGTAGGGGGCCAGCAGTACGCTATTATCCCCGCACCGCCGACGGGCGCAATGGTTGCCATGGGGCGGGGCGGGGTGGACGGCGCGAGGGTGGCGTCGCGCCTGGTAGAGGGCGGCTACGAAGTAGAAGCTCTTCTCCCCTGGCCACAGGGAAGTGCACCTGGGGCCGCCTCAGTGCCTTTCGCTCTGGGCATCAATGACGCCGACGAGCCGGGACGCCGCGAAAGCCAGCTCTACTTCCCGGCGTCGTGGCAGCACTCCGTCCCGGAGACCTTCGCCCAAACTAGATTTGCCGCCGAGGGGACTTTGCCTGTCCATGCCGAGGAGCCAGAACCCCTGGTGGCCGAGGTGACCCCTCTATCCAAAGGCGGTGGGCTTTCCCTCAGGACAGCCGCGTTCTCCCTTGGCGGCATCGGGAAAATCTGGGACGCCAGAGTGACCCTGCGACTAGAGAACGAAAGTGAGCTGGTGGCGACCATAGACCGCGACCCACGCGACGCACCCACCCAGCACTTTACTGTGTTTGCGCCACTGGCCCAGACACAGCCGGCAGAAATCTACGCAGCGGCCTACTGCAACGGTATCGCCGTTCCAGACAGTGACCGGGCCTTCCTCAACGCCTGGTGGTGGGTCAGTGGTGGCCTGGACATGCCGTGGGTGGGCTACGGGACGGCAGCAGGGCCTGGCTACCTCATCCTGGCAGAGACGCCCGACGGGGCCTTTTTCCGGCCTGAAGCTCACGGCGAAGAGCAGCGCCTCGTCCCGCGGCTGTATTTCGCACCCGTAAAAGGGATGTTTGCCACGCCACGCACGTTTCGGTACGCCTTCTTCGACCGGGGCAGCTTTGTGGCCATGTGCAAGTGGTATCGTGCCTGGGCACGGAAGACGGGCCTACTGGTGACCCTGGCCGAGAAACTGCGCCGGCGGCCGCAGCTAGAGCGCATTAAGGGCGCCCCGGATTTTTGGGGTATTAACCCCACTATCTGCCACGACATTCGCCGCCATGGCGTGCGCCATGCCATCGTTAACGATGGCTGGGCAGCCGAAGAAATGGAAAAAGTAAAAGCCCTCGGCTACCTCGTCAGCCGCTACGACAACTATGAGGACATG
The DNA here is from genome assembly GCA_026419655.1 of Armatimonadota bacterium. Classification (GTDB taxonomy): domain Bacteria; phylum Armatimonadota; class Zipacnadia; order Zipacnadales; family FEN-943; genus JANZZA01. Next base: position 1,902 of record JANZZA010000132.1, read on the forward strand.
CTTGAAGGACCGCGCGAAGAGTACGCCAGGGGAAAAATACCCGACGACGTCGTGCTCAACGCCGACGGTACACGCATGACTGCGTGGTTGACATGGGACAAGGCCGTGCAGTTCATGAAGCGCTGCTCGGTACTGTACGAGGAGACCGCGCGACTGCAAATACCCAGAGACCTGGCCGAGCATCCTTATAACGCACGCTTCATAGATGTAACCACAGCCTGCGGGCTGAGGGAATGTTACGACCCAGTCCATCCCTGCGACTACACCGGGGACAGGCTGGCGCGAGAAAAACTGGCGCGGTACGTGGCCGAGGAACTAAAGCTGGTCCTGGGTGGCGAGCACGGGCAGTGGTGGGGCGTGCCCTATTATGACTACTGGGAAGGAATGCAGAGCGGCGGCTTCTACTCGTGGCCAGCCGGACATGTGGGCATAGAGCTGCCCCAGAAACGTGAGGACATTGGCGCAATGTACTGGCGCTACGGAATAGGCCACGAGCGCCGGGTGCCCCTGTGGCAACTGGTCTTTGGAGATTGCGTGCTGTCTACGTGGTACTGGGGGGACTCGACAGGGCATCTTTACAATGTGGCCCCCGACCTCGACGACCGCAAGGACTGCTTTAATCTGCTGTACGGCACCGTGCCCCTCTTCTGGACCACCCAGCCCTACAGCTTCCGGTGGAGCGACCTCGAGCTTCGTCTGCGGTTGCTACAAAGCTATTACGTGACCTGCCCTGTCCAGGAGCAGACGGGCTGGGGCGAGATGATTGACTACCGCTTCGTGACGGATGACAGGACCGTCCACGAGAGTCGGTTTGCCAATGGGGTCCGCGTGCTAGTCAACTTTGGCGAGCGGCCGTACACGACCGAAGCAAGGGACAAGAAATACGACCTCCCCCAATATGGGTTCCTGGCGACCGGGCCGGGCGTGCTCGCGTACCGGGCCACCATAGCAGGCCGAACGGTGACCTTCGTGAGCACTCCCACTGCCGTGTATGCAGACGCGGCTGGCAAGCCACACGATTTTGGCCCGCTGAAAACCGACGGGCGGGCGGCGTTGGAGATAGTGGCGCCAGGTGAGGTACGCGTGATTCGCTTAACCGGCACGGCGCTGCAGGTGCGGCCCGGGGCGCTCGCGGGAGCGCCGGCGGGCAAGAGCATTAGGGTTTACGCCGAGGACGAAGAGATGTCCCCGGCCGAGCTAGTTAAAAACGATGACCGTGCCGACTGGATAGTTTGGCCGGACGGGCTGAAGTTTGGGCGAGTTATATGGGGACCGCGTCTGGGCCGGTCTGACCTGGACATCGGCCGCGTCGAAGTGCGTCCGGAAAAGGTCTTGCAGGGCGAAAAAGCAACGGTGAAGGTAGAGCTGCGCAATCACGGCAGCGTCGGGACGGGCCGGGCCTTTGTGGCCCTGTATCTGGGGCGCAAGGACAAGGCTAACGAGATCGCCCGCACGCGCACGGACATAGCTGCCGCCGGCGTAACCTTTGTCACCTTCCAGGTCGCAACCAGTGAGATTGACGGCCCGCACACTTTGATAGCCGTGGCCGACCCTGACAATAGCCTGGCGGAAATAAATGAGCGCAACAATGAAGAGCGGGCCCAGCTTGAAGTGATAGCCAATCCGCAGCGGTGGCCCTACAGGCTTAAGTTAGAGGTTGCTGCGCCCGACTACAGCCACATTGACTACGGCGCCGAGGTGCCGCTGGATTTGGGCGTGTGCGGTGCGCCGGCTGATGTGGTGCTGACACCAGAGTCGGTACGAGTAGTTAAGGTTGAAGACGGGCGCCCCGTGGGCCAGGCCATGGCGCAGTTCGAGCCAGCGGAAGGCTTTGACGGCCGCGAAAATCGCCGCGGCGTGCTGGTATTTGTGGACACGTTTCTGGCAGGGCGTTCACAGGAATATTTCGTGCTCATCGGGACGGCCAAGCAGGAAACGCGGACGGGGACGGGCATGTGGTATGACGAGAAATCGCGAAGAGTCCAGACGGTCGCCTATGAGTTGTCCTTCGAGCCAAAAGGCCGGCCGATCCATTGGCGTAATCTGCTACCTGGCGCTGGCGGAAAAACCATGGCTGCCCACGTCTGTGCCTCGGATGGCGCCTTTGGCTGGTCGGCCGAAAATGGCCCGACTGGCGAGATAAAAGTCCTGCATGCTGGCCCAGCCCGCGTCGTCATCGAGGTCACTCGTACTCTTGACGGCGGTTTCGAGTACCGTAAAGTCTTTTGGTTTTATCCCACCTACTTCGTGGTTGACGGCGAATTTAACAAGGCTCCGTCCGTGTGGACCCGGACTGGGGTACCCGGGGTCTGCCAGTACGCTGACAGCGCCGGAAATAGGGCGATTGTGGATGGCACGGGCGACGAAGAAGGCGTTGCGGGCCGAGCGCCGGATGTGAAGTGGTACGTTTGCTATACCGACCAGTGGGCCTTGAGTGCTCTCAGCTTCGGTGCACCGTCCAACGTTTCCTACTGGGACGAGGGGATAGGCGATATAGGCTTCACGAGCAGCCACGCTAACCAACTACGGACTGTCTACGTCACTCACCGCGGCCAGAAATCTCCCGAGTTCGCCGAGAAAGATTATCAAGCCCACGCCGAGCCCCTGAAAATCACCACAAGCGGATTCCGTTAGCCAGTGCCGTCTGGGGAGAAGCCACAGCCCACCAAGGGGCCACTGCTTCTGATATGCGGGAGGATAGAGAAAGGTGTCTCCCGCACGCTGGGGACAGCTTTTTGGAAAGGGTTCTATCCGAGGTTCCTCTCGTAATGGCTGCCTACAACGTCACGACGGCTCCCTTTTCCCAACAAGGCGACGGCCGACCGCGCACAGCCTACCCTCGGCTACGGCCTGCCACTCCGACGCAAGGGCGCCACATGCCCTGCCCTTGCCATGCTTAAAGAGAAGCACAAGGAGGTTAATCTGAGTGCCTCGCTACACGTGGGGAGTGAGGACTACTCCTTTCCGCTGCTGCCCGGATAGGCCTTTTCGACTTCCTGGCGCACGGCAGCAATGAGGTCGTCCGCCTCCCACTCGCCGCCCAGGTAGCGGGAAAAAGTCACCTGCCGCTTTGTCCCGCCTGGGCCGCGGATGGTGACGGTCTGCTTACCGTTAATTAGGATAGCCCCACAGCTAAGCCCGGCGTCCTGCCAGCGCTTGAAGCCCTCGTCGGAAGTAAAGTCCACAAACTCAGCCTTCACCTTGCCCGGAAAACGGTGGTTTAGCGACAACACTAAGGCCTTGATGTCGGCATGGCCTTCGGTGTCAGGGTAGAAAGCAACGACATGGACCTTTGCGTCCATATTATTGGCGCTGGGCGCGGCGGCGGAACCGGCACTGGGAAGGCCCTTCGACGCCATTACCTCGGCCGTGGCGGGCGCTGCGAGGAAACGAAGAAAGGTCTCCGCAGCCGGCCTGTTTGTCGTGAAGCTTGTGATAACTGCATGAAACTGTGCATCTTCGGCAGGGTAACTGTCGGGCGGGAAGGAGCAGGCCACCCTCACCTTGGCTGCTTCTAATTTGGCCGGATTGGTTTCTAGCGGGCAACTTCGGTAGGCAATACCTGCGTCAGCGCGCCCCGATGCCACATGCTTGTAAGCGTCAATTGCAAACTCTGTGAGCACCAGCTTCTTGGCCAGCTTCTGCCACAACCCTAACTTTTCCAGTGCCCTCTTCGCCACGTCCCCAAGAGAGTTGTATTTCGGGTCAGGACATGCCACGGTGGAAGCGTTAACAATATCCTCAATCACCTTAATGCGCGCAGGATTGGCCTTTGGTACCAGGACCACTAACTCCAACTGACCGAAGCGCACCAGGCTCGATTTGTCGGCGAGGCCCTTTTCGGCAAGCTGGTTGACCTCAAGCGGGCCTGAAGCAATGTACACGTCGCACAGCTTGCGCTCTTTCAGGACCTTGCGCTCGAGGGCTAGAGGATTGTCGAACGTAGGCCGCACAGCAATCTCTGGATGAGTCTGCTTGAAAGCGTCAAGGGCCGCCTTCATCGGAATAATGATCCCGCAGGGGATGTAAACGCTGAGCGATGTGGGCGGAGCGGGCTGGGTCGGTCTGGCGGGCGGTGGCGTCGTTGCTACCTGCCTACAACCGCTTCCTGCTAAAGCCACAACCCCAGCAACCAGCGTCAGTTTCCGAAAGCTCACGTCCAAATACCCCCTGCTGTGGAATGAAACTCTTCGTCTTTCTTCGGATGAAAAAACGCGCAAGTACGCTAGCCTGGTTCCTGCAGCTGAGACGGCTGCGGTGTCCTGGATCCCAGCCCTCCGGCTGGGGCCGAAGCGCGGCTGCCTCCGCGCCGCCAGGTTGCCGCTTCAGTCGCGAGGCCTTGCAGCCGCCCCAAGCTGGCAGCTACCAGCCCCCAGCCGCACAACCCTGCCCTGAGCTTTTATTTAGCGACGGCAGGCCGGTTGTCGGCGTGTCACCGCAGTTGCTGTACCAGGAGAGGTCTCAGGCCGCCGGTGGGATGGAGGAGATTGTTTTTGTGGCTGATTTCGATAGTCAGTGGCCCCTCGGCCGACCAGAGGTCATTAGTAGCAAGGTCGCAAACCATGTAGCGCCCCGAGATGAGCGGCAAGTTAACCGTAAGTGTGCAGTCGCGGTCGGAGCCTGCCAGGACAAAGAGCCGGCCCCGGGCCCACCCGCGCGGCAAGAAGACACGTACCCATGCCTGTGGGGCCGACGCAGTAGTCCGGGGGCTCGGAAATCCTTCACCGGTCGCGCCGGGCACGGCCTCGCCAGGAGCCGCCTCGCCTGCCATAGTCGCCGGCACGTCCATGCACAACCCCCAGCACTCCTTTTCCATGCGGGACACAATGTCGGAATACGTGCGGAGCACTTTCATGCCGGGCTGGCCCAGGTAGCACGCCACTCCAGTTATGGCTGGCTCAGTCCAGAAGGATGGAACGCCAACGTATGCCATGCGCATAGCCGCCATCTGGCACCAGCGTTCGAAGGCCATGGCTTTGGTGGCCGCTTCGCCGCCCAGCCAGCCCGCTGACTCGGTCATGACGCGATTCCACGAAAAGAAACCGCGTCCCACCGGCGGTGCGGTGTAGCTTTGGAAGTCACGCGCCTGACTATCGCCCATCATGAACACGCGCCCCGGCCACTCCTTGGCCAGCCAGGTGAAGAACCAGGGATTGCCGGTGCTCAGGCTGGTCTTGCGGCGGGCGTCGGCCATAGTGCCGTCTACTGGCGTTAGCAGATGATGGCGGTAAGTTTGGTTGATGGGCGCCCAATCCAGGCAGACGTAGTCAAAGCCAATGTCATTGAAAAACTGGCGGGCTACGTCAGCGGCCCATTTCTGCCAGTCCATGCTCAGCCAGTTGAGTATCACGCCGCGGAAGCGTAAGCCAGGACTGACCACGTCCTTGCCGTCAGCGGTTTTTGCCACCAGGTGCGGCCGCTTCTGATACGTGTAGTCATCGGTAAAGACCTCAGCACAGTTCCAGCCTACCGCAGCCTTGTAGCCCAGACTCTTCACCCGCTGCACCCACCGGCGGTAGAAATCTACTTGCCCGGGGGGCACCTCGCCTGTTATCACGCCCACGTAGGCTATCCGGGCGCCGCCTGCCCACATCAGTTCTTCGTCCCAGCTCACCGCCTCGTCAAGGGATTGTGGTTGTGCCTGGCCCGGCCGCACCCCATCCACCCATAGGTACAGGGACGCCGAGACCACGTCCAAGGGACTAATCGCGCCGTCGGGGTCAATGCGGCACAGGTTTGGGCTAAGACCACAATGCCAGACCGGACCTGTCACGGCTGTGCGGCTACTGTGGCCCAGGTTGCCCAGCTCAAGCCGGCTCACCTTCTCTTCCTTCGCCGGACAGTCAAGTACGCGCGTCTGAAGAAGTGCCAGGGTCGTCAGAGGCTCATACCCCTCGTTCAAGCCCATGACGTACACCACGAGGATCTTGTAATCTACTCTGGGAAACAGCCAGACAAATAAGTGGGGTTGGCGGTCGCCTTTGCCCGCTGGCGGTCCCCAGTAGGCCGTGCCAGGATAAGCGGGGACAGTGCAAAGCTGCCAATACGGGCTTTGCCCAAAGGCCTCCACACGGTACAGAGCAAAGACTTCCCCGGCACTTTTCGCGTCCACGTCGCAGGTGGGCGTAATCTCAACTGGTTCCCCGGCGGGGTTCACGCTGCCGTCGGTGGACAACTCCAAGAGGGCATAAAGCACCGTGAAGCGATGCTCGGCAGGTTTGGACAGGTCGCCCAAACCAGTTGGCGGATCGTACTGCCACTGATGGTATTCAGCCGTCCAGGTGACGCGACGCCGGGTGAACTTGGGAGCTGGCCCCAGGTCACAACCAATGGCGTAGTTGTCGCTTTTCTTGGGGTTTGTGGTCAGTATCCAGTGCTCGCGGGAGCCTTCCGCTCGCCGCGGAAGCGCCTGCGTCCCCTGCCCTGCCACCGCAAGGGGCTCGTAAGTGATCTGAGGCCAATGCAGGTCAATCCCGATATTGTTCAGGTCGGCTGCCCGCCGGCCGAGAAGCTGTACTCCACCACGCCCGTCCGACCTCACCCAAACCCGCACGTACTGCGGAGGCCTGTCTTTCTCCTGCTTGCCCATTAGCTGCTGCCATGCAAGCTCGTCTCCCACTAACCGGGCCGAAAGCTGAATCTGTGCGGTCCGCCGAAGGTACAGGTCATCCTGGATAAGCCTTGCGCTCACAGCCTCCGGCGCAACAAGCGACGCAGCCCGTGCTTCACCAGCCCCGAAAACAAACAGCCCTATCACCAATCCCACTACGCCCGCCACCAATACCCCTGCAGCGTGACGCATTCGGATCGCCTCCCCGAAGGTCTGTTGTTCACTTCCTCCAGCCGGCTTCGGCCCAGGCTATTACCCGGCTACCCAGGCGACGAATTCATCGTAGCCCTGCCCGAACTGCTCAAGCGTCCGCACCACGGGAAGGTATGTATCGAATTCCTCGACTGTCATCCCGTCCGGCTCATAAGCCATACGGAAAAGTCTGCTCTTGAGCAGCTTGTCTAACGTACCTTCAGGCAACGGCGTCCACATGCCGCGCGGGTGTATCTCGCGCGGCTGCGAGTCGAACTCTGCCTGTTTGTCAGGGAAGACAGTGACGAAGATGGTAACCGGTCCGTTATTGACGGACCTGAGGATATTCCATGGCCCGCGACCGGAAGCCGGCAGCGGATGAGCCTTGGTGAGACCGAGCCCACCGTCTTGTGGCTTGTGGCACAGCATCCGGTATTCCCGTTGGCGGATGGCTGTAGAACACCACGTCTTCACCTCGGCCCAATCGGACACCCCAGCAGCCTGCAGCTCTTCGCCCACCGGGTCGTCCAGGCGCCCGTCCATGTGGGTACGGAACGAAACTGGAGCCGTCGAATTGGCCTCTATTGCGCCGGCGAAGGCGATGTGCTGGGGCAAGGAGAAGTTGACCGTTATGTTGACGCCCATGCCCTCGGCCGTGACAGCACAGCAAGCGTCAAGGCCGGCGCGAGTGGCCGGCAGCTTGAAGACCGTGTTTGGTGTACCGCCAAGCTGCTCCGCCAGTTGGGCGTACACCCAGCGAGCCTCGGAAACCATAGCCTCTGCATCGTGAGCGCGCTTGGGGGAGAGCTGGAGCGACACGTAACCAATCTTGCCCCCGGTAAGCTCCCAGATGGGACGCAGAAGACGGGCGTTAGCCACAACCACCTGGACGGTCATCGCGTAGGCAAGCTCTGCGGGGCCATAAGTCGGGTGAGCCTCGCGAAGCCTGTCGCGAACGGGCGTCCAGTAGTCAGGGTCTTCCTTGCGGGCGATGTTGACAAGCACCGGGTTGGTGGTCACCAGACACGCTCCCCGCCGCATGGCGCGGCGAAGATGCGCTGCATAGTCGTTACCCCAATGCGTGTTAGCCTGGCCGGAGAGCGTCATCCTAGTCAATCGGGCCAGGTTGCTTGCTGCCAGCGCCGCCAGTTCCTCCTGCACAGCAGTGACCAGGTCCTCTCGCCCACGCTCCCGCAGGAGCGCCAGGCTCTCCCGTATCGCCTCGTCCAGGGCTTCGCGACACAGCGCCTCAGCACCATGGCGCGCCTGACTGGTTAGATTCCAGTCCGGCAGGACAGACCCCATATCTATGGCGTTTTCCGCTATCAGCTCCTCGGCTGCCGTCTTGCGCCATTCCGCCAACCTGTCTAAATAGCTCTTGGGCTCCGTCCGAAACATCAGGGCTGCCAGTTCGTCTTCGAAGCAAAACGACACAACGCTACCTCCCTTTCTCTCCCGGCTGTGCTGTAGGTACTTGTGGCCAGATTCGCGACACGCAGAACCATTCCTTCTGCTTCATGGGCAAAAACGAGACGCAGGCCTCACAGCCTGCGTCTCGTCTCGCAAAACTGAGGAAACTACAGTTGCGGAGTCGGCGGCGGTGCGGGCGCCAGATAGATGACGCCCATGTCCCACGTTCGAGGGTCGCCGGTGCCCGCCTGCACCCTGATCTGCGCCTCATACTTCTCATAAACTCTGCCACTGATGGTTACCCTGGGTATTTCGACTGTATACGTGCGCGGTGCCACTACGTCTTCCACCCGGAACTGCCCATTGTTATCCGTAACAACGGGGTCGTAATCCCCGATCTGCACTTGTACCCCCACGGCGGGTTGTTCCGTATCTCCGCAGCGAACCGTGCCGACGACGATTTGCTTAACCCCTCCACCCCCTCCCCCTCCGCAGCCGCCAACAAAGGCTACCGTACCTATCAAGCCTAGAGTCAGCATGGCAAAGCGCCAGGTGCTGTTCATCCACCATTCCTCCCTTAGCGGCTTACAGCGAACGGCCTGACTGCTTTCACCTGCTGGCCGTCTTCGGTGCGAGCCACCACGCTGATAAGGTAGGTGCCCCGGGGCACCAGGCTACCGGCAGTGTTGGTGAGGTCCCACGACAAAGTATGGGTGCCTGCTGCCTCGGCTCTATCCACGGCCAAGCGCTTCACAGGCCGACCGGCGATATTCATGACTTCCGCTGTGACTGCTGCAGGCGCCGACAGGGTATACATGACCGCCACTCGTCCGGCCCCGGCCTGCGCCACCACCACCGAAGTCACGAGCGCCGCGCCAGACCGCGGCACAATCTCCAGCACAAGCCGCCGCTCGGCACCGTCAGGCCCGGCGGTGAATGTATACCCGGCGCTTGTGCGCAGATAAGTCTTCTTGCCTGTGTCAACGTCGGTGAGAACCACTGCGTACTCTTTGGGCACGCGGGACAGGTCAGGTGCCGATATAGTCACCTGGACGTTTGGCTGGTCGGTCTTGCAGACCAGCTCCCATTTCTGAGCAGGCGAGCCGGTCCGCACGTCAATGGCCAGCGGCTCAGCTCCGCCAACGAAGGCCAGGTCCACACTGCCTGGAACGAAAGGCGGATTTGCCACCGCTTCGGCAACCTGACCTACGCCACAAACCG
>JANZZA010000149.1 GCA_026419655.1 Armatimonadota bacterium
CTGGTACGCTTTGCGAGGCACCTGAACTGCAACATGCTGCGCATCTGGGGAGGCGGAATTTACGAGCCGGACGAGTTTTACGAGGAATGCGACCGCCTGGGTATCATGATTTTCCACGACTTCCTTTACGCCTGCGCCATCTACCCACAGGCCCCCGAATTCCTCGAAATCGCCCGCGAAGAGGCCGAGACCGCCGTCCGCAGGCTGCGCAACCACCCCTGTATCGCCCTCTGGTCTGGCGATAACGAGAACGACTGTGCCTACTGGTGGTGGTTCGGCGGTCACCGCGACCCATGGACGGAGAACAAAATTACCCGCCAGGTGCTGCCGGAGGTCGTGGCCCGCCTGGACGGCACCCGGCCCTACATTCCTTCCAGCCCCTACAGTCCCGACCACGATGTTGACCCGCAGGACCCCCTCCAGGGCGACCAGCACATCTGGTATCACGGCACGCCTTTCTGGGCCGACGTTTATCTCAAGAGCAAGGCCAACTTCCCCTCCGAAATCGGCCATCTGTCCTGTCCTGACCTGCAGACCGTGGTTGATATGCTGGCCGAGCAGCACCGCTGGCCGCCCGACAACCGCGCCTGGGACGAGCACTTTGGCAGTCTGTACGACTGGAATTTCCGCCCCGACAGACGCCGGCGGCTGGATGCATCCCTTGAGGCCTGGCTGGGTGAGGTGCCGCGCGACCTGCCCACCTACGTGCTTGCCAGCCAGCTCATTCAGGGGGAGGCTTACAAAGCCTGGGCCGAGCACTGGCGCTTGCTGAAGGCTGGCTGGAAGTCGGGCGGGATTCTCCTGTGGAACGTGGCCGACTGCTGGCCGCAGTTTTCCGACGCCATTGTGGACTTCTGGCTTCGGCCCAAGCTAGCCTGCAACTATACCCGCTGGGCCTATCAGCCCGTGCACATCTGCTTCAGCGAGCAGACCGCCGAAGAAGTAGCCGTGTACGCCATCAACGACACGTTGCAGGACATGGAAATAGAATACGCGGTGGTGGCTTTGGCACGGGGCGGAGCCAGCATGGGCGAAATCCGCGGGGCGGCGAAATTGCCAGCAAACCACGTGGTGCGGCTGGCAGAGGCGGACTACCTGTACCGGCAGGCCGAGAGTGCACGTGGGAAACTTGTCGCCCAACTGTTCTGCGGCGGCAAACTTATTGCCCATAACATCCGGCGCGCCTGGCAGCCCACACTTGCTGACCTGCCGCTGCTGCTCGACGATATCCCGCCGCTGGGCACCGCGCCATAAGGAGTCCGTGGCCGGAGGTGCCGGTTGCTGTGGCGGGCCATTGTCCGCCACCAGGCGGGATGTGCGGGGTCAAAGAAGCACGAAAAAGTTTGGGAAGGGGGTCCTGGGGGAGAACCCTTTTCAGAGGGTTTCCCCCAGAAAGGCTATGATCTGTGCTGGTCCGGGCGGCATCAGCGCTGCAGGCGAAGAAGGAAGGCAAGAATGGCTATGAGAGGACTGGGTGCGCTTATTGCATGGGCCTGTGTGTTGACGGGATGGTGTTTGGCGCCCTGGGCCGTATGGGCGGCGCCGGCGGCGCGGACGGTCACAATGGAGTCGCTGCTGCGCGAGATGGTGGACATGGCCCGGCTCTCGCGCTCGCCAGACATCCCATACGAGTGCGACCAGTTTTCCAGCTACGACCGTGCCAGCGTAGCCCCTGACCGCGATGGCTGGTTTGCCAACGGCGACGCAGGTCAGTTTCTGCGCAAGGAAGTCCGCGAGGGGCGCGAGGAGTTTGTCATGGCCGACATGCCAGGGCCAGGAGCCATCGTGCGCATCTGGTCAGCCAATCCTGACGCTGGCGGCACGTTGCGGATATACATAGATGATATGGAACGGCCGGCCCTGGAGGCCGACTTTCTTGCGCTGACCTCGGCGAGTCTGCCACAATTCCCTGCGCCCTTCAGTGGCCGCCGCGCCCTGGGTGCTAATCTGTATTTCCCCATCCCCTATCAGACCAGGTGCAAAGTCACAGCTGACAAGCCCGGGTTTTATTATCACGTCGGCTACCGCACCTATCCGCCGGGCACGCAAGTGGAACCCTTCTCGATGGCGGCCCTGCCAAAGCTGAGGCCCGTCATGGATCAAGTCGGGGCCCTACTCGCCCATCCATCGCAGCCTTTCACCACGCGCGGGGCAACTAAGCGCACGGCGACGGCAACCATAGGCCCCGGCCAGGCGGCTCTTCTACATGACCTTCGCGGCCCGGCGGCCATAGTTAGAATGGAAGCTTCCGTGTCGGTGCCCGAAGAGCAGCTTTTTTCGGCTCTGCGCGAGTGCACGCTAACAGTACGTTTTGACGACGAGGCGAGGCCCTGCGTGTGGGCACCGCTGGGCGATTTCTTCGGCTCGGCACCGGGCATAAATCCTCACGAGAGTCTCCCTGTGGGCATGAGGGCCGACGGAGTATGCTATTGCAACTGGCATATGCCTTTCGCTAGGCGTGCCCGGATTGCCGTCAGAAACGAGTCGGCGGTGCCTGTGAAGCTAACCCTGGCCGTCTGGGCGAGGCCCGAAAAGTGGGACAGCAGCCGGAGCCTGTACTTTCATGCTAAATGGCGCAACGAATGGCTGCCGGAAAAGCCCGAGTTTCTTGACTGGCCGATTCTTGAGGCCCGGGGCAGGGGGCGGTTCGTTGGCGTAATGCTCCAGGTGAGCAACATGACGCCTGCCTGGTGGGGCGAAGGCGATGAGAAAATCTGGGTGGACGATGATACTTTCCCAAGCTTTTTCGGCACCGGCTCGGAAGACTATTTCGGCTACGCATGGTGCAACACTACACTCTTCAGCCATGCCTACCACAACCAGAGCATATGCACCGGCCCCGGAAATATGGGCTACACGGCGGTGGCCCGGTATCACATCCTCGACGACATTCCCTTTGCAAAGGCCATCCGGTTCTACATCGAAAAGTGGGACACCTCGGACCGCGAGTACTGCTGCACTGCCTACTGGTACGCCGCACCGGGCGCCACGGACTTTTTCAAGGCCATACCCGCCGAGCGGCGCCGAATCCGTACACTGCCCGAACCGTATCATGTCAAGGGTGCCGTGGAAGGCGAAAAGCTCACCGTCGCGCGCTGTACCGGTGGCCAGACGTTCCTCCAGGACCTGGACGCTACACGCTTCAGCTACGGTAAGCACCTGTGGTGGAGAGAGGGTTCACCCGGCGCCGTCCTGGAAGTCAAGGTCCCGGTGGAACGGGCGGGGAGGTACCGGATAGTCCTGGGGCTGACCAAGTCCTGGGACTATGGAATCCATCAACTGATGGTCAACGGCCAGGACGTAGGGGAACCGGTTGACCTGTACTCGCCGCAAATTGAGCCGCTGCGGATGGACCTGGGAGTTTTCGACCTTCCGGCGGGCGAAGTCCTGATTGGCTTCCGTTGCGTGGGTACTAATCCCGAGGCGAGGCCGGTCAACTACATGGCCGGTCTTGACTACGTGCTGCTGGAGACTGCCGAATAAAGCTCAGCAAACACCAACGGTATAAAGGTAGGTGTGTCGGAGAACCCTCGGTGACTGTCGCACAACCTGGTGTCGGCCTGACGAGACCCAGGAAAGTGCACAACACTGTGTAACTGACCTTGTACCTGTGATTCCCTCTGGCGGCCCGGAAAGCCACTTTTGTAAGATTCTCCTTTGGGGGCCCCTTCTCTCCACTTCGTTGCCTGTATCCGTTGGTCGTGCAGGTAACCGCCGGTGACGCACGAAGAGGTGGTGAAGATAACTCCGACCCACCAACCGGCATAAGACAGCATGTGTGCCACACTCACCCACGCGCCAGCGGATAGCAGTAGTCCCCACTCCAGGGTCAGGCCCTGGGAGGGCTTCACGCCCCGCGCTGTCCTCGTGGCCCTTTCGTTGATACCCGTAAACATTCTTTTCATGCTCCGCGGCCTGATCTGGGGCCAGAGCCGACCAGCCACCGTCTCGTTGATATTCAACGTGGTCATTTCCCTTACGCTTGTTACGATGGCGTCACGTGTGTTAGGCCGGTTTTGGCCCCGACTGCGTTTGTCTCCCGCCGAACTGGCCGTGGTTTACGCCATGCTCACCCTCTCGGCCTCCCTGTCGGGCCTGGACCAGATACAGACCATGGTGCCGGTGGTGGCTCACCCCTTCTGGGCGGCGACGCCGGAGAACCGCTGGGAAGAACTGTTCCTAAAGCAAGTGCCTCGCTGGCTGACAGTAGATGACCCTCGGGCACTGTGGGCCTATTTCGACAGCCACCTGCCACTTTTTGCGACGCCGTACTGGCGGCCGTGGCTGCGCGTGGCGGTAGTATGGGGCGGCTTTACGCTCATGCTGCTGTGGGTCATGTTTTGCCTGTGCACCTTGCTAAGGCGCAACTGGGTCGAGGAAGCCAAGCTAAGCTTCCCGATAATTCAGACGCCCCTGGCCATAATAAATCCGCGCAGCGGTTTTTTTACAAGCCGGGTGGCATGGATTGGTTTTGCGCTGGCCTTCACCATTGACATAATCAACGGTCTGCACAAGCTCTACCCGGCCGTGCCGTCCATTCTGGGCAGCTACTACGACCTGGGCCAGCAATTCCGCACAATGCCTTGGCGGGCCATCGGCTGGACGCCCCTTAATGTGTTCCCCTTCGCCGTCGGGCTGGCGTTCTTTATTCCCCTGGACCTGGCCTTTTCGTGCTGGTTTTTCTACGTATACTGGAAATGCGTGGCCGTCTTCTCAGCCGGCGTGGGTCTGAGCCGGATACCTCAGGCGCCGTGGATAGATGAGCAATCTCATGCGGCGTACCAGGCCCTGGCCGTCCTGTCGCTGTGGGGCGCGCGGCGGCAGATAGCAGATGCCCTTCGCAGCGCCTGGGCCGGCCCCCGGCCAGAAGACCGTTTTGAGCCAATGCCCTATCGCGTCGCGCTGATTGGAGCTCTCGCCGGCCTGGCCGGCCTGACCGTTTTCTGCCTGGCTGCAGGGATGAGTCTGCCTGCCGCATTAGGGTTTCTGCTGCTCTACCTGGGCATATCCCTCGCCATCGCCCGCATCCGCGCCGAGCTTGGCTCACCGGTGCACGACCTTCACCGGGCCGGCCCGGAGCTTATCCTGACCGAGGTCTTCGGGCCGCGGGCCGTAGGCAAACGCAACCTCATCATGTTTGGGTTTTTCTGGGCCTTCAATCGCGCCCAGCGCAGTCATCCCATGCCTCACCAAATAGAACCGCTGAAACTCGGTGAGCTGACGGGCGCCGGGCAGCGGGCCATCGCGGCGGCCCTGGGTCTGGCAGCCCTCGTAGCCATACCTACCGCCTGGCTGATAATGCTCGACTCTTTTTGCCGCTACGGCGGCACTCACAGCATGTGGAAAGGCTACGAGGCTTTCAACCGACTGGCTACCTGGCTTACCGCGCCGCCGGAGCCAAACTGGTATGCCGTGGGAGCCATCGGCGTTAGCGGCCTCACAACTGCGCTGCTGGCCGCTGCCCGGCTGCGCTGGGCCTGGTGGCCCTTCCACCCGGCCGGCTACGCCGTGTCCGGGTCGTGGAGCATGCAGCTTTTCGCCCCGTCCGTGTTCGTAAGCTGGCTCGTGAAAACTCTTATCCTGCGGTACGGCGGCATGACTTCCTACCGGCCAGCGTCCAATTTCTTTCTGGGCATGATCCTCGGCGAGTTCCTCGCAGGCACCTTCTGGGGTATTCTGGGCATCATCCAGCACCGGCCGATGTACAACTTTCTGCCGTGAGCAACGCCGCGCAAGCCAAACTGGTGCAGGCGCCTCATCCTTTCTCTGAGGATTCGCCTCCCTGCAACCGATGAAGGAGTGACACGCCCGACAAAACCTCTGCCTGCGGGAAAGCCTCTTCAACAGGTTTCCGTCAGCAGAGCCCCCCTTTGGGCAAAAAGCGGGGTTCCCCCTGCCCCCCCCCCCCGTAAATGCTCGTGCTCCCTGGCGGAGATGGGCAGCCGCCAGTCCCCTGACCAGGGCGGATGGTTTTGTTGCCGGTGCTGGTGGCTGTCTTCTTGGGCAGGCTGGATTTTTGGAGCGTGTGGCAGGAGCAACGGCCCACCGACAGGACACCAACGTCCCGCAAGGCACCGCCGTGACCGCTTTCGCAACGTGGCGCGCCCGAAAATCCGGCCCACCCACAGCGTAAAAAGTTTGGGAAGGGGGCCTAGAAGACAACCATTTTTAAAGGGTTTCCGCCAGAAAAAGGTTCTTACGGGGCGGGCGCTGACCCGAGTACGCCCGTGCGGCCTGGCCGCGGGCTTACGTAAGCGGCCCCAGTCCGCGCGCGTCCGCCAGGGCCTGGAACATGGCGAGGATGTTCTCCGTGGGCGTATTTCCCTGCACGTTATGTATCGCGTTGAAGACAAAACCGCCCCCCTCGCCCAGTATCTCGATGCGTTCTATCACCTCAGCATAGACCTGTTGTGGCGTACCAAAGGCCAGGGTGCGCTGAGTATCTACCCCACCGCCCCAGAATACTATTTCCCGCCCAAATTCCCGCTTGAGCCGCACCGGGTCCATCTTAGCCGCCGAGGTCTGCACGGGATTGAGGATGTCAAAGCCTGCTTCGATGAAGTCCGGTATGAGGTCATAGACGGAGCCACAGGTGTGAATGAGGGTGCGCCAGCAGGTCTTTTCGTGGACGGCCCGGTTGATTTCGGCATGGAAGGGCTTGTAGAGGTCGCGATAGGTCTGGGGCGATATGAACAGGCCTCTCTGAGTGCCGAAGTCCGTGCCGGTAACAAAGGCGGCCTGCACTTTGTCGCCCATGACCGCGGCCAGCCGCTCGATGTTGCCCAAAGCAATCTCGCACTGCCGCTCGAAGACCTTATATACGTAATCGCGCCGCGCCACAGTCGAGATATACCACTCCTCGACATCGCGGATACCCTTTGGCCTTTTCATCCACGGCGCTGGCACCAGGGCAATATCCCCGAAGGCCGTGCCGGGAATGGAGGCAATTATGCCGCATGAAGTCTCGTTGTAAAGCCGCTCGGCCTGCGTGGCAAAATGGCGCAAGTCTTCTTCCGAGAGCGGCCCAAATTCCTCAAGATTGTCCTCGACGTTTAGCCTGGTCTCGTCAATCGGCTCCTGGCGGATTATGGTGTCAAAGAACCAGCCGCCCCTGGGCATCCGGCCGCTGGGCCGCGCCGTCAGGTCGCCTTCGGGATAGATAAGCAGGTCGCCATTTTCGTCCTCGCGCACGTTGAAATGCCCCGGCACCAGCACGGGCGTGCCGTCGAAAAGGTCAAAGGGTTTCCAGTCGCGGTTCTCGAAGCCGAAAAGGTTCTTGCGGCCAAGGATGCCAACCACGTCAATGCCCAGGGCCGCGCGGAGCTCGTCGTCTATTTCGCCGAGCATCTGGTAAGGCTCTATGACCTTGACGCGGAAATCCGGGTCGCCCAGGACAGCCCGGCGCAACCGGCTCACAGCCGATGCATGCATCCCCGTCACCGCTGTTGAGCCAAAGTCCACGCAAACCCTGTCGGGCTGGCAGTGATTCAGCGTCGCCTCAAGCCGCTCCCGGGCTGTCATGGCCAATATCGCCTCCGTCACGTGCTAAACACCGAGGCCATCTTTGTGGAGGAAACCCTTTGAAAAGGGTTATCCCCCACACCCCCTTCCCAAACTTTCTACACTGTGGGCGGGCCGGACTTTTGGGCGCGCGGGCGCGTGCCTGTATGCTAAGAGTGTGCTGGCGGACCGGCTGCCACAAGTGCCGGCGCAAGAGCCCCGTCAGCCGCGCCCGAAAATCCGGCCCGCTCAAAGACACAGCCTCATCCCGCAGCATCCTCAATCCCTTTCCCCGCAGGAACCGGTGTCCGCGTACATCCGCCAGGGAGCACGAGCATTTACGGGGAGGGGGCAGGGGGAACCCCGCTTTTTGCTGAAGGGGGGGCCCCTGCCCTGGGCGACACCCTTTTTGAGAAGGGTTGTCCCTCAGCCCCCTTCCCAAACTTTCTCGTGCTGCTCCCGCCGGGCTTGTCAATCACAGGCACGAGCGGTCGGCCGTAGCGGGCTTAGCGCCCGGCATGTCCATCCGCGGCCGTTCCTGCAGCATCTTCTTCAGCGGCTCGAAAAGCCGCAGCAGCATCTGATAATCCGGGTCTTCTTTGCTTGCGAAAATTGGCTGGCCGCAGGATTCTCGCCCGCCGGCCCCTTTTGCCAGCGGCGCCACAAGGAAATCGTTCAGCTCCGGCTCGGTGATCCGCACAAAGCCACAGGATGGCAGGCCGCCGGCATGGCAAGAAGAACACCGGCGCTGCCACACATCCCGCAGCAGCTCATCGAGCCCTTCCGGCCGCAACCGCCGCCCACCCTCAGCTTGCGGGTAGGCCATCTCGTAGGTGCCGTAATAGGGCACGTTCAGGTCAATCCAGGTCAGGATTCGGCGCTTTTCTGGGTCATCCAGGCGCACTCTGGGACGGCCCGTCGCGTCGGGGTGCCCGGTGATAATCAGCGCTGCCAGCTTACTGGCCGGCGACCCCCAGGTCCGCGGCGCAATCTGGAGAATGTTGGCTTCCCGGCCGTTGCGCGTGTCAATCCAGCTCACGTAGCCGCGAGTAAGCACGTCATAGGAAACGTTGAACCATTCCGTCTTCGCGCCAGACAGGTCAACACCGCCCGCTGGGGTGACGCCGCTATGGCAGCGCACACAGTGCCGGTCAAGCACCGGCTGGACGATTTTCGAGTAGTCGAAGGGCACGTCTCCCCACTCGGGTGGGCTGAGGGGCTGAATCGGGCGCGTGACGGTGCTGGGATGGTGGGTTTTGGGAGCAAAATTGCGCGGCTCGTGGCAGCCAATACAACCGCGCACTTCTCCCGGCGCGAAGCTGACGAAGGAGCGCATACGCTGCAGGGCCTGGCCGTGGGCATCGAGCGCCTCAAAGTACACCGGGATGTTCGGCGGCACCTGAAAAGCCGCCGAGCCGTCTGGCGCCACCGGCACATAGCCAAGGACCCGCTTGACTGCATATGTCGCGCCGCAGGAGATAACCGGCCGCTGAAACCCAAAGCCCATGACTTCAGTGCGCAGGGGTTTGGCTACTTCCTCGATAACGGCGATGTGGGTGACTTCGCCGCGCCCGACCTGCGGCTCCAGGCCCCAGTATACGTCGCTAAGATAGACAGTCGCGGGCCGGTCTGCGCTTTCGGGAGATGACTGGGGCAGGATGGCAGGGGGCCGTGGGCGTGGGCGGAGGGGCTGCGGACAGTAGTATCCCAGGCTCTTGCCGCGAGGCAGCACCACGGCCCACCGGCCCTCAAAGTCGCCAACGTAGATGTTCCCCTTGGCCGATACCAGGAAGCGATTCTCGTTTATGGGATAGGGATTCTCGAAAGGACCTTTGACGAAGTTGCCATCGCCCTGGTCAACGCGGCCAATGTCAATCCAGGGGGTGAGGTTGCGGATGGCTTCCTGGGCGTTGACGCCGCGGGCGCGGTCAATGAGGCCGATGGCGCCGCGGATGGGGCCGTTGTGGGCCGTCATGGTACAGATAACGTAGGGCCTGTTGGGCACGGCCCGGGCCTCAAGGAAACTGGCCGGGCTGAGCACGCGATTGCCGTAGAAAACCGCCATGCCTGTACCATCGGGATTCATCGTCCACAGGCTTTGGATCGGAATTGCTGGCCTGTCCACGTACTCCCAGCGCGAGAACAAGATTCGGCCGTC
>JANZZA010000209.1 GCA_026419655.1 Armatimonadota bacterium
CCCGCGCGGACGGGTGCTGTAGGTCTTCCGCTGCCGGCGCGGCTCTTGCCAGAAGGTCGCTACAGCCTGCGGGCGGTCTTGCGCAGCCGCGACGGGAAAGCCCAGGCGGCGGCGGATGCCCCTGTGGACCTTGTGGCCAGCCCGTGGGAAGGAGCGCCAACCAAGCTGCCCGCAGCCAAGGCCGCGGCCAAGCAAGTCTCGGTGGCTTGCTTTGAAGCCAGTGGCAGCACCGCGCCCACCGGGGCCTCTGACGAAGTGCCGTCTGAGGCGGAGCCTCTCAGCGAGGACGTTCCCTTGCAGCCCTGGCGTGGACGCGGGTACGTCGTGTTCTCGCGGCATTGGCTGGACCTGCCGTCGCGGCTGGGCCGGCCCCGTCCGGGTGAGATAGGGACTCTGCGCCTCTTCGCCTCGCCCGGCGAATACGAACCGGCCACACTCTCCGTGTGGGCACTGAAGAACCTGGCCGGAGCCAGCGTGACGGTCAGCCCACTTGTGGGGCAGGGCTACGTTATCCCCCCAAGCTGTGTGGAAATGCGCCTCGTGCGCGGCCTGAAAAACATTCCGGCTTTCCTGGAGCGGCGGCCGGAGGTTGACATCCCAGAAGGCCAAACGCAGACCTTCTGGCTTACCGTTTACGTGCCGCTCGACGCACGGCCTGGATTCTACCGTGGCAGCGTACGTGTCTCGGCGGCCGGCGCCCAGCCCACCGGCGTACAGCTTCTGCTACGCGTTTTGTCCTTAAAGCTTCCGCCGCCCCAGAAGGGGTATGGCTTTTGGTGGGCCATGGATGGCCGCTGGAAGGGATACTATTCCGACCAGCGCGACACATGCCTGGAGCAAATCCGAAAGCAGTTCATCGTCCTGCGCGAACACGGCTGCAACATGGTCTCATGTCCTATTATGCCCAAGATGACCAGGGCCACCGACGGGGCGTTTTCCTACGATTTCTCCCAAGAGCACTGGAAGCACTGCGTCTATTCGCTGGAGGATTTCTTCCGTCTAGGTCAAGAGACGGGCCTTTTCTCCCCTAAGCATCCTATCCAGTATCCCGGCGCGGAATCCTTGCACAGCCACTGGGTAGCCAACGATTTCAAATTTGACCGCGACTCGGCGGAGTTTGAGGCCTTTTACCGAGAAGCCTGCCGCGTGATTGACCGCTGGGCGAAGCAACGCGGGTATACTCTGGCTTTCGCGTGCGTTGACGAGATAGGCAACGGCGTTGACCGCCAGCGCGAGGCCTTGCGGTTTTATCGCGTGGCGCAAGAGGCCGGCGTGCTTACTTCGGTGACGGACAACTCCATGCACGGCGGCGCGCACCTGATGGGCCAGTCGCGCTTCGACGACATAATCGCCATGCGGCTTTACAACTTCATCCTGCCGGAGATGATTGAGCACACGCAGGCTTCGGGCGACCGGCTGTGGCTGTACAACGTCGGCTCCGCAGGCTGGCGGGCCAAGCTCGATCGGTTTGTTTTCGGGCTATTCACGGAGCGCTGTGGGGCCGACGGATGCGCCCAGTGGGCTTTCCAGTGGCCCAGGGGCGAGGGTGGACCGTACAAGGCCTCCGAAGCCGGGCAAGAGACCGGCTGGCATTACACCCTTCCGGCGGCCGACGGCCCGCTGCCAACGGTGGCTTTCGAGGGAGTGCGGGAAGGCATTGACGACGCGCGGTACCTGGCGCTGCTGAGGGCCAAGGCTCCCAAGTCGCCGTGGGCCTCCCTGGACGACATAGAGCCTGTAAGTCCCCGCATCGGCGAGTGGCTCGAAGCTCACGACGCAAATAGTTTCGACTGCCGGCGGTGGCGCATGGCCCGCGCAATGTTGCAGGCGGGCACAAGGTAGCCGCTTGGCCTCGGCAAGGACAGATTCCTTTTCGGTGGTCGCTCCAAAACCGCTGCGTC
>JANZZA010000311.1 GCA_026419655.1 Armatimonadota bacterium
CGGAGTTTGTGCGGCCGGGTCGCAATGACCTGGCCGTACTGGTGACCAACTGGACGGCCTTTTGCACGAACTCGCCGGAAGAGTTTGTCGTGAAGCCCTTCGAGCATCCGGGATGGAAAATACCACTGAAAACCATTATCGCGCCAATCGGCGGGAGTTTTCTGATGACGGGCATCTGGCAGAGCGTGGCGCTGGAGGCAACGGGAGATGTTTACGTCGAGGATGTCTTCGTGCAGACGTCGGTGCGGCGCAAGCAGCTTCGCGTGGCAGTGACGGTGCGAAATGCCGGGTCGGTGGCCCGAAAAGTGCGGATTACAAACCTGATAAGTGACCGCAAGGGCTCTGTGAAGGACCTTGGGGTGAGGGATTTGCAACTGGCGGCTGGGGAGAGGAGGGAGGTGATAGTCGAGGCCCCGTGGCACAACCCGCATCTTTGGTTTCTCGATGACCCGTATCTATACCGCTTGACGACGACCCTCACGGAGGGCGGAAAGGTCGCGGACCGGGTGGCTACGCGGTTTGGCTTTCGGGAGGTATGGACGGAGGGGGCGCGGTTTGTGCTCAACGGGGTGCCGATGAAACTTTTCGCCACGTCGGCCTGGAGCATGAATACATGGGAGGCATCGAGGGCGCACATTTCGCGCATGAAAGCCGCTGGCACGCGAGCCATGCGGCTGCATACCCAGCCCTTCGAGGAACACATGCTCACGGCAGCCGACGAGCTGGGGATGCTTATCGTGGACGAGGCGGCTGTGTACTGCTATGCGCCGTCGTATGAGCCTGAGGACCCGCGATTCTGGGACAACTACACGCGCCACGTGCTTGCCATGGCTAAGCGCGACCGCAATCACCCGTCCCTGGCTATTTATAGCCTTGAGAATGAGATTATTTCGTGCGGCGGAGATAAGGCAGTTTGGGAGCCGGGCTTGGGGCGGCTGGCTGATGCCTTGCGGCAGGTGGACCCGACAAGGCTCATCACTTGCGAGTCGGACCTGGACCCAGCCGGAAAGATGGACATCATCGGCATGCACTACCCGCGGGAGTACTGGTCCGGCTTCACGCTGTATCCCGAGAAGTGCTGGTGGATGGACGAAGAGATTCCGTACGTCGGGCAGCAGTGGAAATGGCGGCGGGATAAGCCGCTGTACATTGGGGAGTTTGATGGCGGCTTCCCGGCCTGGTATCCGCAGTATCAGGCCTTCTGGCTTGGGGACGAGGGTTACAGGTGGCGGGGGCGGTTCTCGGCGGCGTCGCCCAGTTCGCGGGCGCGGCGCGAGATGATACGGATTGAAGTTGAGGCCTATCGGTGGTATGGCGTGACGGGGCTCAATCCGTGGTTTGAGGCGGACGAGGTGGACGTGTTTGGACCGGAAGCCTATGCGCCGATTACCGTGGCTGTGCGAGAGAGGACGCACAATTTCTATGGTGGCCAGCGTGTGGCGCGCAGAGTGTATATCTACAATGACTCCTTCGCGGCGGCGAATCTGGAGCTGACATGGACAACGACGGCGAGGGGCGCTAAGGCCCAGACAGGGAAGCTTTCGCTGCGGCTGGGGCCATGCGAGGCAGCCGAGAGGACGATTTCCTTCACCGCGCCGGCGGTGAAGGAGCGGACGGGGCTGAAGCTGCGGCTGGTGCTGCGAAGCGACGGAAAGAGGGTTGCCGCCAGGGAGCAGGAGTTAACGGTTTTCCCGCGGCCGGGGCCCGTCAGCGGGCGCGGAGTATGCGTATACGACCCTGTGGGGCGGACGGTGGGGGTGCTCAAGGGGCTGGGTGTTGATGTACGGTCCGTCGAGGCCCTTGATGCGGTGCCAGAGGATGCGAGGGTGCTGGTTGTCGGTGCCGGGGCGCTGAAGAATGGGCCGGCGCCGTGGGCAGAAAAGCTTGCCCGGTGGGTGGACGCCGGCGGCTGTCTGGTGTGCCTCGAGCAGGACGAATATCCCGATGGTTGGCTGCCAGTTGAGGTTGAGATTGATGCGAAACACAGCACGGCGATTGCGTTTCCGAGGGCGGAAGGACATCCCGTGCTGGCAGGGCTTCGCGCGGAAGACCTGCGGTTCTGGCAGCCGGACCATATCGTGGCGCGGAAGACGCTCATCAAGCCAATGCGCGGAAATTTCGTGCCGGTGATTGACGCGGGAGGCATCCGATCGGCCATTGACGATATTAACGGGCTGAACTGGGCGCCGCTGCTTGAGATGCCCTACGGGCGAGGGCGGTACATGCTCAGCCAGCTGGTGCTAGCCGAGCGGGCAGGGGTTGAGCCGGCAGCAGACATTTTGCTGAGAAACCTGCTCAACTACGCGGCAGAGGCGCCGCCGCCCGTCAGGAGGCGCGTTGGGTTGCTTGCCGACCCGGATAGCAAGCTGAAGACGGCCCTGGACGGGATGGGGCTGGTGTATGAGAGCCTGCTGGGGGCGGTCAGGGCGGAGCGGCT
>JANZZA010000391.1 GCA_026419655.1 Armatimonadota bacterium
GACGTCGGGATGAGCCTGCGCCCAGGCCAGGTATCCGTCGCGCACCAGCCGGTGATACTCAAGCTCTCGCGCTTCCAGGCGGTCTGAAATCAGGTGCGGGAGGGCTGCTTGGGGAACCACCGCCCGGCGCCTGCGCGCCTGCTTGCGCTCGCGCTCCGACAAACGTCCGGTCCGCGCAAGGCCTGCGACTGGGTCAATGTCAAGTATGATGGTCAAATCAGCGTGAAGCCCCCCAGTTGCTAGTTCGTTTAGCCTTTCGACTTCCTCCACGCCGATGCCGCCTGCATAGCCCTGATAAACCCACGTGGAGACCTCATAGCGGTCAGAGACTACGACCTTTCCCGCCGCAAGCGCTGGCCGAATGACCTCAGCCACGTGCTGAGCGCGGTCGGCGCAGAATAGGAAAAGCTCCGTCACCCCTGTCAGGCCTGCCGGCGTGTCCAGGAGCACGTTGCGGATCGCCTTGCCTGCCGGGGTATCCCCAGGCTCGAAGGTCAGTACGACCTCTTCACCCAGGCGCCGCAAGGCCTCGCCCAGCAACTGCACCTGGGTGGACTTGCCGCTCCCCTCTCCCCCTTCGATAACGATGAACCGGAAACGAACCGACATGATGTGCCTTCCCTCGAAGCAATTCTGCTCTTTGGTGCCAGCTCCTTTGCACAAACGGCCCAGGGGAAACTGCCCCGAACCGTTTGCCTGTAGGCGCGCGAGAGAGGGTGTGTGGGTGGCCCGCCCGGTGAACGGAGCGGTCCGCAGCCCGCAGGCGGCTTGGACTAGGGACAGTTTATGGCCGTGAAAACTAGTCCGGGCCGCCCAGGGAGATAGCGGCTAGGGCGGGGGGCCAACACCTGCAGCCCAGTCTATGTACCGACGCATGCCCGCCACGACGCCTTCAGCCGCTCGCTCAGCAAACTCTGGGCGCGACATGTACTCGGCCTCCGCCGGATTCGACAGGTACCCACATTCCACTAGCGCTCTCGGGCAATCAGTCGAGCGCAATACGTGGAAGGGCCTGCAGGCAATGTGGCGCGCCGACAAGCCCAGAGCTGCACTCACTCCACCAAGAAGAGCCTTTGCCAGGGGCTGGCAAAAAGGCGCCCACCAGTAAGCTTCCGTGCCGGCCACAGAACTGTCCGCGCCCCCGCCAGCATGGTTGTTGTGGATGCTCACGAAAAGGTCAGCGTTCGCCTTAATGGCTACCTGAACGCGCGCTTCCAGCTCTTCGGATTCTTTGCAGCCTGGCGGCCCAACCTGGGTATCGGTGGAGCGTGTCAGCACTACCCTGGCTCCCGCTGCCCGCAGCAACTCCGCGGCTTTCACAGCAATCGCCAGGTTCACCGCTTTCTCCTGCAGGCCGTTGGGTCCCGCTGCTCCTCTGTCGCGGCCGCCGTGGCCAGGGTCGAGGCATATGGTCTTCCCCGACAATCCGGGGGCGTCGAAACCGCGGCGAATGTCCAGCGCGAGGGTTTTTCCATTTGCGTAAGACGCCATGTAGCCCACGATAGCCGGCATGGCCAGGTCAATGCGCCCGCGCACCCACCCACTGCTCTCCATCCATAACGCAAGCCCACGGCAGACTCTGTCCTGCGCCTTCTGGCGCACCCAGTACGTCCCCGAAGCACTATCAAACAGGTCAACGATAAGCGCTGGCGGATAAAGTTGCGGGAGAATGCGAAAAGGCACGGGCCTTGTCAGCGTAAAGGCGACGCGCGTACCAGAGGCTGTGGGCCCAGCAGTCACGTCGGTGAGGCGGGCGTTGGCCGGGCGCGTGGTGAGGCCTGTAGCACGCACTGTGCCCTGGTATACCCATGCGTCAAGCGTTGCGCCCAGTGCCACGTGGTACCACTGATCCTGCTTGTCGGTAGCCCACAGCGGCACGCCTGCCGGCAGCACGCAAACGCGGTCGTATTCCTCCCCCGGCCCGGCCCGCAAGCGCGTGTCAGGGTCCACGGTTTCAATCACCTGGCCCCCAAGCGTAGCTGCCAACAGTGTAGCGACAAACAACGGCGCCATTGGTCACACCACCAGCCGGGCAAATTCGGCACCAGCCTACCTCATGCCTGGCGGACGGGCAACCACGTCTGGCCCCGGAGAGTATTCAGCTTGCTCAGGATTCTGTTTCAGGCGGGAAAGAGTCGGGCGCGAAGAATAACCTCGGAGACTGTTGCAAGACCTGGTGTCGCCTCACCTGGACCGAGGAAACTGCACAACGCTGTACAGCTGCCCCTTTACCCGCGATTTCCGCTGGAGTCTGGCAAAAAGATTTTTGCAAGGGCCTCCTTGGACAACCGAATACTCCCTGGCCCTGGGGGCACTGCCCAACGGCTCCCACATCCTGTCCCGTACCAGGCCGTGTACTAGCCCAGCCGACTTGCTAGGAAAATGTTGCGCCAGAAACCCTTTGGGGACTGTCGCGCAAAGCCCGTTTTCGGAAGGCCTTCTGCAGAAAATGGGGTCTTTGCAAGCCCAAGCTCGTCGTCGCGAGGACAGTCCGCCCGCGCAAAGGCGGGTTTGCAGCAGTCACCCTTGGGGACCGCTGCAAGAGCTGCCGTCGGCTCATGGAGGACGCAAAAAGTGCAAAACTCCGGGCGCCCTAACTTTTGCCCGCGACTGTCTCTGGGATGCCTCAAAGAGACTCTTCCAGCAGCCTGCTTTGACAGGGCTGGTCTCTTTCGCCGCATTGGTGAGCCTTCTCGCGCTGTACCAAGCCCGTAGCCGCACAGGTCAGACGCCGACGTGAACAGCGGTGGCAGGACGCCATAGACGGTGTGGTCGCCCCGACCGTCGCCAGTGGTCCTCCCGGCCGTCAATGGCGATCACCCGATCCCTCACCAGTGATCGCCCCGGCCGTCTCCCGTGAATCGCGCCAGCCGTAGCCACCTCCCTAACATTAACCACGTCGCCTGCGCGCAAAGAAACCCGAAAAATCTAACAGCCCCGGTGCGAGGCATTAGGGTATAATAGCAATTGAGAGCGAGGCAGGGGGCCGCGCCTGCTGGCTTTAAGGTCAGCGGGTGAGGAAAGTCCGGGCTCCACAGGGCAGGGCGCTGGGTAATCCCCAGGGGGGGCGACCCCACGGAAAGTGCCACAGAAACCAGACCGCCGTGGTACGGCCACGGTAAGGGTGAAAGGGTGAGGTAAGAGCTCACCGGTGCCGGTGGCGACACCGGCAGCCAGGAAAACCCCGCCCGGAGCAAGACCAAATAGGGGAGCGTCTGAGGGTGGCCCGCCCGAAGCTCCCGGGTAGGTCGCGCGAGGCCC